>CAUJGQ010000121.1 GCA_963170165.1 Chloroflexota bacterium
GGCACAGGTCAAGGAAGGCGTCATGGCGGCAGAGGCCAACGTCTTCGCCGTCAAAGGAGTCGATCAGTTCCAGCTTGAAGGGCTGATCGGCGAACAGCCGCCGCGCCTCCTCCTTGGGTACGCGCGACTCCTCGAAGGGAACGTTGGCTTTGACCACCTCGCGCATCCGCTCCTCCAGCCGCTCCAAATCCTCGGGTGTGGCTGGGCGCGGCAGGCGGAAGTCATAGTAGAAGCCGGTGTCGATCGGCGGGCCAATGGCCAGCTCCGCGCCGGGGAACTGCTCGGTGACGGCCTGTGCGAGGATGTGTGCGGCGGAGTGGCGCATGCGAAACAGCCGGTCTTCGCGCTCATCCCCGGCGTTGACCGCCTCTGCATCCAGGTGACTGTGGTCGGTGGTCATGATTCGCGTCCCTCACTCATCATCTCTGAAGCCCATCGGCGCTCCGCTGCGTACCGGTAAGGAACCCACACCCAGACCGCGCGGTTCGCGGCGCATGGTGCCCAATGGCGCGGCAACCGGGACAGCGGATGTGCCAATCCCGGCATCTCGCTGGGTGTCTCAGCGCTGGCCAAACTCCGGCACGGTCACACCGCTCCGCGGCGGCGGAGCGGCGGTCACCTCAACTATCAGGCCATCGTCGCGCACGAAGCGGCCCTCCCTGCCATCCCGGCAATTAAGCACGAACGCCTCCCGTCCCAAGGGACGGGAGGCGATGCTCACGTGGTTCCACCCTACTTCAAGCGCGGCGCGTCGCAGCGCTTCTTGGTCTGGCCGGTAACGGGGCCAACCGTAGACGGCTACCTCGCCGAGGCGCTTCACCGTTAGGCTCGCGGGTGGTGTACGGCGGTGCCGGAGTGGAGACGGCTTGCAGCCGGTGGCCGTCTCTCTCTGGGCGCGGCGCCCGCGGTGCATGTCCCGGTCATTGCCGGTGGCTATGGCTCACAGCTGGTGGGCGATACTGGATTCGAACCAGTGACCTCTGCGATGTCAACGCAGCGCTCTAACCAACTGAGCTAACCGCCCAAAACGCCCCCTCATGGTAGGTGCCGGTCCACTACGCGTCAACCAGCGCTTCACACCGCCGCAGCCTTGACCGCCGCGGCGAAGCGCTGCACCAGCGGCAGCACCACATCACCGGGGGCAGCGGGCAGCGCGAACACCAGCCGGGATACACCCGCCACTGCATACCGCTCAATCTGGGCGGGGTCGGCGCGCACGCCAAACAGCGACACGGGAATAGGACCGCGGCCACGCGCAGCCGCCATTGTGTTGAGCCGTGCGATCTTCTCGTCGAGCGGCTCCCGGCTCCGGCCGGGGATCGGCATCCACTCGTCGCCGTACTCCACCACCCGCTGCAGGGTATGCGGCCCGTCACCGCCGATGACGATGGGCGGGTGTGGCTTCTGCACCGGCTTGGGCCACGACCAGATCGGGTCGAAGTTCACATGCTCGCCGTGGAACTCGGCGTCATCCTTGGTCCAGATTTCCTTCATCGCGAGGATGCGTTCTCGCAGGATGCGCCAGCGCTGGCGAGGATCGGTGCCGTGGTTTTCCATCTCCTCCAGGTTCCAGCCACCACCGATGCCAAACAGGAACCGGCCGCCGGAGAGATGGTCAACCGTCGCCACCTCCTTCGCCAGGGTAATAGGGTCGCGCTCAACGACAAGACAGATGCCGGTGCCCAGCCGCAGCGTCTTTGTGACCGCCGCAACCGCACCCAGCGCCGCGAACGGGTCGAGCGTATGTGCGTACTCGCGCGGTAGCTCGGCGCCGCCGGGCCACGGTGAGCGGCGGCTGGCGGGGATGTGGGTGTGCTCCGGGAACCACAGGGACTCCATGCCGCTGTCTTCGGCAGCGCGTCCCAACTCCGTCACCGCGATCGCGTAGTCCGTCGGGAACATCTCCAGGCCGAACTTCATCGCCGTCTTCCTCCCCAGCGCCGGTCTCACGCAATGCCGGCCGTGACAAATAGGTAGTCGCCGTCTGCGTGCCGCGCGGAGCGTATCACGTTCTCAATCTCACCCGTGGCGATATCGCCTTCCAACCGGCGAAGCCCGGCGTCAACCTCATCCGGCGCCGCCGTCGCAAAGGACGAGATGCCCGCGCGTACCTGCGGGTCAAGGTACCGTTCCGGCCGGTGCTTGCCGCTGTACAGGAACAGGTCTTGCAGATCGGGGCGCACCTCGTAGCGTTCATGCGCTATGGCGCCGAATCCGGCTGTCAGCAGGGCAGCATCGATGCTTGCGATAGCGGGCATCTGCATCGCCGCCCGCTCGATCAGCGTGGGGAAGTAATGCCGCAGCCACATGCCGCGGGTCTGTTCCGGCGCGCTGGTGAACAGCACGAACCGGCCGCCACGCAGCACACGCCGCACCTCGGTGAAGACCGGTACCAATCCCGGGAAGTGGTGCAGCGCCAGCGTACACACGGCTCCATCGTGCGACCGTTCGCGCAGCGGCAGCGACGCGCCATCGGCCAGCACCAGGGCTTGGCCGGCCTGCGCCTTAGCAGCGGCAACGCTGATCATGCGCTGCGCGATATCGACGCCGGTCATCACCAACCCGGCCGCGGCCAGCCCGGTGGTGTAGTTGCCCGTGCCACAGGCGACATCCAGACAGGTAGCACCGGCCTCTAGACCCAGCAGCGCCCGCAGCCGCGAGAGCAGGTACGGGTCGGCACGGCGCGTGCGGTCATAGTCAAGGCCGATGTGGTTGTACAGCGCCATCGCCCGCCACCTCATGAACCAGCCGGACCGACCAGTGTGATCGGCAGTCCCAACGCGCCGCGACCGAGCACCTGTACCAGTTCGTCGGTCTTCCAGGCCATGACGACACCGCCCATCATGTCGCGGGCGATGCGCTCCAGCGGCCGGGAGCGTACGTAGGCATGGGCGCCGCACGTCTTCATGGCGCCCAGCATCACATCCTCAACCATCCGCCGCAGGTGGTACACCGTGCGGACGAGGTGACGCGTGAATGCCTGCGCACTGGGAAATGGCGTATCTAGCCGCGCCACGGTGTCATAGAGGAGGCTGCGGCCCGTCTCAAGCCAGTGCTCCATGTGACCGATTGCCCCCTGAGCCCAGCCTTGCTCGGCGCGGTAGGTCGCCGGCGCCCCAAGCGTAGCGGCCTCGCCCGCCAAAAAACCGTGCCGCTTCTGCACGTACTCAACCGTAAAGTCAAACGCCGCCTGTGCCAGCCCCAACCAGATCGCCAGGATGCCGAGCGTACCCAGCGAACGGCGCTGGCTCTGGGCGGACACCTGGTTCTGCAACGCCTCAAACACCGCGCGGATCATCGGCAGCGGCAACACCAGCGCGGCAGAGCGCGGCAGCACCAGGCCCTCGATCTCGATGTCGTGGCTGGCCGTGGCGCGCATCCCCATCGCATCCCAGTTGTGCTGCAACTTGACGCCGGGCGCGTCCATGCGTGGAAAGGCGAAGACCAGGTCAGGATCGTTGGGCTTGCCCTCGGCGTTCAGGCCGCGGTCAATCACCGCGCCGCAGAACAAGTACGCCGCCCCTTCACTCATCGAGGCGAATCCTGCCCGGCCGCTGATGACCAGGTCCGGGCCCTGCTCGACGGCGCGATAGCCGGTCGTGCGGTTGTCAAGCTCGCCGGTGGGGATGGAACCGGGAGCGCAGAGCAGCGCACCGTTGCGGGCGATATCCTCCAGCACGGCGTTACGGCTCGGGAACGGCGGCAAGGTAGACACGAGATCGGTGCCGATACGGTGCATGTTCAGCGCCACGGCGGTGGAAGCATCGCCGTAGGCAATCTCCTCCATCACCCGCATCTGCGCCAAGGGGGAGAGCCCGAGTCCGCCCTGCTCGGCCGTGAGCGACAGCCCGGCGAGTCCCAGACCCCGCAGCTGCTCGATATTGGCGGCGGGGAAGCTGCCATCACGGTCGTGCGCGGCGGCCCGTCCGGCGAAGTCATCGCGCGCCAGCGACCGCACCTGCTCCACCAGCGCCTGTTCCCGCGCGTCGATCATCAGCATCTGCGCTTCCCTCCCGGCCTGCCACGTTTGGGCCTGCGGCCACGTGCCCTGAGCATGACCGATCGACACGCGCCGCGGAAGCTGGACCCCCTTTTTGACGGCCGGCGCCGGTGCAACCACAATATGGCGATGGCGGCCTTCCGACAGCCAAACCGGCGAATCCGCGGACGGATGGCAGTCGTGCTGCTGGCGCTTGTGGTTGTCGCCTGCCGGGAGCCAGAACGGCGCGCCGCCGTCAGCCCATCACCGCCTGCCCCGATGCCGTCACCGCCGGCCGCGACACCGGCGGCCTCCCAATCTTCGACACATACTCCCATTGCTGCCGCCCGCATGCTGCCGTCGGGCTCCCCGGTTCGCCTGGCCGGCATCGTCACGGCGGACGCCCGCGTGTTCGATAGTCATGGTCGCAAGTTCTACATGCAGGACAGCAGCGGCGGTATTGCGGTCTTCGCCGCGGGCGGTGATCTCCGGGTCCGCGAAGGTGATCAGGTCTCGGTGACCGGTACCCTTGCTGCCTTCAACAGCGAATTGCAGTTAACGCTGGCCAGTACAAGCGCCGTCCATGTGACGGGGACAGGTGCCCCCATCACGCCGGTTCAACGGCGCACGGGTGAGATCACTGTTTCCCAATACGGTGATCTGGCGACGGTGCAGGGCGGGGTGATCGCGAGGCAGGGCACCGCCATCTGGCTTGATGACGGTACCGGGAGCATTCAGGCGCTGGTCATCCCGCCCGGTATCAACCCGCTACCTGCCGCCGGGGACGCTGTGTCCATCACCGGCATCACCAGCCGCTCCAAAGGCACTCTGCAGATCCTCCCGCGCCGGCAGGGGGATCTGACGGTTCTGGGGCGGTGGCCCGACCCGGAGCAGCCGTCGCCTGCGCCATCATGGCCGCTGAGCACGCGGCCCGAGGCCGGTCAGCTGAAACTCACGGCGGTGTACCCGCACACGTACGAAAGCCGGGCGGGAGAGCGGGCGGAGGCAATCGGTGTGGAGAACACCGGTGACAGGGCGGTTGACGTCACCAGCTGGCGGCTCAGCGATGCGACGCACGTGGCGGTTTTCCCGCCGGGGACGGTGCTGGCACCAGGTGAGCGCGTGTGGGTGACCGGTGATGCGGCTCGCTTTGCGCTGGAGTTTGGGTACGCGCCGGATCTGAGCTGGGGAGCGGGCGGCTCTGGCGCGCCTGACGCGCCCGCGCAGATGGAAGGCGGCGGGCTGCGTTTCTCCAACTTCGGCGGCACGGCGGCGCTGCTCGACCCAGAGGGGGCGGGCGTCGATGTCTTCGTCTACGGTCTGGGCAGGCTACCTCAATCGGGGTGGAACGGTGTGGCAGTCCAGCCGTACCTGTTTGATACGTTCGTGCCGCCCGCCGGCCAGGTCTTTCAGCGGAAGCTTGATCAGCACACCGGCCGGCCGCTGCCCGACACCAACACCGCTGCCGACTGGCTGCAAGACACTGACGACGCAGAGCATGGGCGGCGGCTGCTGTATGCCGGCTGGTCGCTGGGGCCGTTCTTCTATCCGGCAGCAGGCGTCGAACCGGCGACGACGCAGTTGCTGTTGGGACCAGACCATCTGTACGAGGCCACGGCTGCGTTGATCGACTCCGCACGGGAGCAGATCGACATCGAGGTCTATACCTTCTCCAACCCGTATCTGCTAGACCGGCTGCTGGCCCGCCAGCGGGATGGGGTCGTGGTGCGCGCGCTGTTTGATGGCGGCGTGTATAACGCTCCCGATGGCAGCTATGAGGAAGACCGCTGGGTCGCGCAGCAGATTGTGCGGGCCGGTGGCCGCGCCTGGTTCTGGAGCGACGCGCCAGACGAGCGCATTGCGGCCCGCTTCAATAACCACCACCAGAAGTTCCTGATCGTCGATGGCCGCCGCGCGCTGATCGCAACCGAGAACTTCGAGCAATCGTCCATGCCTGCCGGCCCCAAGGGCAACGGCACGGCGGGCAACCGGGGGACGGGCGTCATCACCGACGCGCCCGGCGTGGTGGCCCGGCTTCAGGCGATCTTCGAGCACGATGCCAATCCGGCGCGGCCCGACATCCAGCCGGTAGCGTTGGACAGGATCTATCGCGCCCCGGTACGACGGGCTGACCAGAGCGGCTACAGCGTGCAGCGGCCGTCCCCGTTGACGTTGACGGGACCGCTGACCTACGAGCTGATTCAGGCCCCGGAATCGTCACTGCGGACCGTGGATTCCCTAATTGGGATGGTGCGGCGGGCGGGGGCGGGTGACTCGGTGCTGGTGCAACAGCAATATGAGCACCTGACCTGGGGCGGCGGCCGGCCGAACCCCCGGCTGCAGGCGTACATCGCCGCCGCCCGGCGTGGCGCGCGCGTGCTGGTGCTGCTGGATGCGGTAAACGACGCCGGTCCGAACCAGCGAACGGTTGACTGGTTGCGCGATACCGCGCGGCGAGAAGGCCTGGCACTCGATGCCCGGTTGGGGCGGCCGGCGGGAGGACCGATTCACAACAAGATGGTGCTGGTGACCGGCGACGCCGAGGGGTGGGTGCACATCTCAAGCATCAACGGCTCGGAGAACTCATCGGTCTTCAACCGCGAGGTTGGCATTCAGCTTGGGTCAATCGATGCCTACCGCTACTTTGCCCAGGTGTTCGCTTCAGACTGGCACGCGGCGGGTGGGCTGCTGGCCGTAGATACCCGCTCGCCGTCCGCACCGGCCGCGGCGCTGCATCCTGTGGTCACCAGCGGCATGCTGACCTTGACCGCCCGCTGTATCTGCGAGTTCGCCATCGACGCGGACCCCAGCGCCGGCGCGGCGCAGCCGGTGGACGGTGTGGCGGCGGTGAACACGCAGACGCTGGCCGATGGCGGCCACATCCTCTACGTGCGCCAGCAGGACGGCGCCGGGGTGTGGGGGCCGTTGACGGCGCTACCATTCACCGTCTCGCGATCGCCCCCCGCGCTTGACATCGGCTTCGACCCAAATCGCCGGATGGTGACATTGGTGCCCAGTGGACCGCACAGCGCCACGGCTGTGATCGCGCCGGAGCAGGTGCGCGCCGGACGGCACGAGTACGTCATGCGCGACGCGTCCGCAGACGAGCTGCGGGTCGTGCTTGACAGCGAACTGCAAGCGGAACGGGCGGTGGTGAGGGTGGTCGGGATCGCAGCCGGTGATGGGCCGGTGGTTCCTGTATCCGGCAGCTACCTGCGCATCGACTTCAGTGAGGGTGCAGGGCTCACCACTCTCGACAGTGAGGCAGTCACGCCAGACGAGTCCATCACGGCTGCCTACGATGCAATAGCGAACCAAACGCGGATCGGCGGGACGGTGCGCCCGGGACCGCGGGCACCAGAGCTACGGGTGTCACGCGAGGGTGTGACGATCGTGGTTGGCCGCTGATGCAGGCTTAGGAGCCTGCCGCCGGCTCGTCCGCTGGGACCACCATGATCTGAGCGATCATGTTCTCGTGGTAGCTGCAGTAGTAGGTCCAGAACCCCTCGACATCGAAGGCGAAAGACCACTGCCCGCCGGGCGGGATTGGCGGTGAGCTGAACCAGCCATCCTCCGCATAGACGTCGTGCGTGCTCCCGTCGCCTTCGTCCTGGTTGACCCAGATCACCGTCGAGCCAACGGTCACGATTTCGAAGTCTGGGCGAAACCTGCTGTCGTGCATGACGATCTCAACGGCGCCGTGGCGCGGTACAGCCTCGGAAGCCTGCGCGTCCAGGGAGCTGCCGGCGGCAGTCACCACCGCCATCATCGCGACCACCGCCGCAGCGCTAAGGCCGAGCCGGGCGAGCTGGTTCCTTCGGTTCATGCGTGCCTTCCCACACCGAAGCACGACGGCCAGCGCCATTGCGTTTCAAGTGCTTCCTCCTCGGGCGGCCGTAGACGCAACAATGCATCTGCCGGAAGCCGGTCCCGTTCCTGTCCGCCGGCGCCAGGAAGACGGTGACGCCAGCCTGTGGACGGCCCCTCGCAGCCACGGCTATGATCCCGGCGAAGGCGAAATCAAGTCAACGATTTATCAATTTGTGGCGCGCAGCGCGAAGGAGCAGGGCATGGCGAGCATCGAGCGGCAGGCGGCGATCGACATTGACCGGCGGACGTTCTCGTTCTTCCTGGACTCCCGCGAATCGCTGCGCCGCGGTGATACCGTGATCGTGCGCGATGTGATCGAAGTCGATGGCCGCCTGCAGATCCGCGCCGTCACTGAGGATGCGTTGCGCGAAGTGGCGACCCGGCTCCTGGTCGACTGATCCAGACCACGTGACGTGACCGTTTGGGGCGGACGAGATCGCGGTCTCGACCGCCCCTGATGTTGCCCCGGTGGTGACTACCCCCCGGCGTTCCGCCGGAGTGCGGCGAGCAAGTCCTCCGGCGTGGCGAATGCCTCCTGGTATAGAATCCCGAGAAACGGGCTGATTGCCCCGGGGAAGGCGCACAGGAAGACCGGGATGCGGACGTCGCGGGCGTGCTGCATCTCGCTCAACACGCCCGGCGAGATCTTGTCGGTGGGGTAGTACACCACCACCCAGTCCGCCTGATCAATGAGCTGGAAGTCGCGGCTGATCGTCTGGCTATTGAGGTAGGGCTCCGCAGCGGCAATGCCTTGCTGGGTGACCCCCATTTCCAGCCCGCGGGTGCCGAGGCTGACCGGGGTGTCATCGACCGCCATCGGGTTGTACACCACGTAGCCTTCGTCACGCAGGCGCGCCGCCAGCGCGGATGCCTCCTCCAGCAGCTCCGGGTTGGTGCGCGTTATCGCGGTGATCGGGTAGCTCAGGTAGATGCGCTTGGGTAGTGGCCGCTGACACAGGCGGTACAGCATCTCCGGCGGCTCTGCCCGGGCAAGCACGTAGAACGGCTTGCTCTCGTACGTCGCCAGCACCTGCGTCAGCGTCGTCTCGAAGTCCCGCCAAATGGCGATCTCGGCGACCGTGAGGTGGCCGCGCCATTCAGCGTGTTCCTGCTGACGGGCGTACACCTCGAACGCGCCGTCCACGACGGTGGCGTAGAAGTCGACGATCGGCGCGAGGTGGGCCTTGACCTGGGCCATGTCCATCGCGGTTTGCAGCCGGCCGCGGCGCATGAAGCAGGCGTGATTCGAGATGATCGCCACATCTTCCGCCGGCCAGCCGCGCAGCTCGTCCATCAGCCGCCGGAACGCTGCCGACCGCTGCACATCGAGCACCACCGGATTGCCATCGAGCAGCGTGGTGGCGTCGTCGGCGATGCGGGTCTCACCTTGCACCTTGGCCAGCAGCTCACCGAACTCCAGCACGCGGCAGCGCCGGCCCTGCTGCTGGAAATACGCTGCCACCTCGCGCAGGTAGTCCTTGCGCCCCGACCCCGAGATACCTGAGCACCAGATGATCATGCCGTCCTCCGGCGCTGCACTGCGATGCGCACAGCGTACGGACGGCGGTTGAGTACGGCAATGCTCCGTCCGGGCACAGGGTTGCGCGTAGGGACGCCAGGCTCTACCAAGTACCCACGACGGCGATGGAGTGAGGCATGGGCACCTGGGCCGTATGGGATGTGGAGACGCTGCGCTGGGCTTTCGAGGTGCCGGGCGGCTGGGCGAACCCCGCCGGCTTCGGTCTGGCCGTGGCGAAGGCGCTGGACGAGCGGGGAGACATGCACACGTTCTACGAGCAGGATGGTCCTGCCCTGCGCGCGTTCCTGGAGCGCAAAGACCTGGTCGTCGGCTTTAACAGCCTGCGCTTCGATTGCGGCGTCCTGGCCGTGCACGGCGATGTCAGTGGCATCCGCGCCCGCTCGCTGGACCTGCTCCACAGCCTGAGCGAAGTCACCGGCATCCCCCACTGTGTCAGCCTCGAACGTGCCAGCCGCACCACGCTCGGCGCCAGCAAGCTGCTGGCCGACGGTGGCGAGGCGGTTCAGTTGTGGCGCGACGCCACACCCTCTAGCCGGCGTCTGGTGGAGGATTACTGCGAGCAGGATGTCCGCCTGACGTTTGACCTGTGGCGGTTCGGCGCCGTCAACGGCCATGTGATCATTCCGCTCCGTGCGCATCGCGGCCGTCCCGCCCGATTCCGGCAACGGGTTGAGGTGTGCTGGCCGGTACCGTAGATACACGCAGGCGGGCGCTACTCCCCCCGGTCACGGCAGGGCGGTGAGCGTACCCGGATTGATGATTGACCGGCACATACCGGCAGGCGCATCGTCAACGGCAGCGACAGCGATGGAGGCAGATGCATGGCGCGGGTGCTGCTGGATGCCGTCACCAAGCAGTTCGGCGATGTGGTGGCCGTTCAAGAGCTTACCCTTGAGGCGCGCGACGGCGAATTTCTCGTGCTCGTCGGCCCATCAGGCTGCGGCAAGTCTACCGCGCTGCGCATGATCGCCGGCCTGGAGGACGTCACCCGCGGTGAGATCTTCATCGGCGAGCGGCGTGTGACCAGCGTGGCGCCACGCGACCGCGACATCGCGATGGTGTTCCAGTCGTATGCGCTGTACCCGCACATGTCGGTATTCGACAACATGGCCTTCGGACTCAAGCTGCGCAAGGTGGCGAAGTCCGAGATCAAGCGGCGGGTGCACGAGGCGGCGGAGATGCTCGACATCGAGACGCTGCTCAACCGCAAGCCACGCCAGCTCTCCGGCGGCCAGCGCCAGCGGGTAGCCGTGGGCCGTGCCATTGTGCGGGAGCCGGCTGCGTTCTTGTTTGATGAGCCGCTGTCGAACCTGGACGCCAAGCTGCGTGTCCAGACGCGCGCCGACCTTATCCGCCTGCACCAGAGACTGCGGACGACATCGGTGTACGTGACGCACGATCAGGTTGAAGCGATGACGATGGGCACCCGCATTGCCGTAATGCAGGCCGGCGTGCTGCAGCAACTCGACACGCCGCAATCGTTATACGACAACCCGGTCAACACCTTCGTGGCAGGGTTCATCGGTAGCCCGGCGATGAATATGCTCCGCATGGGCGTCCGCGCCGAAGGCGACGCCGTGACGCTGCATCGCGAGCACATCACGGTAGCGGCGCCCTCGCGCTTTCACCCGGCATTGCGGCCCTACCATGGCCGCGAGATCATCACCGGCATCCGCCCGGAGGATCTGCACGAGCGGGCTCGGCCGAACAGCGAGGATACCCCGCTCCCGGCCCGTGTCGACGTGGTCGAGCATTTGGGCAGCGAAGTGTACCTGTACGCCCACATCGACGGCCAGACCCACATCGCCCGGGTAGAGCCAGACACGCGCGCGCGCCCCGACGACCAGCTCACGTTGTACGCCGTGGCGGAGAAACTGCATTTCTTCGACCCCGACACCGAGCAAAACATCCTGCTGCCAGCGCCGACGGCGCCGGCGGTCAGCCGGTAGTTCGAAGTGGGGTGCGCTGGTCCTCTCGCGCCGCCTTGACCGCTCTGATACAGTGCCCCTGGATTTTTGGGGGCCGGCGCAGGGCAGTAACGGGCGAGTCGATGACGGTCGTCGAGCAGTCTCCCGCAGTCGCTCCGGCGCAATCACGGCGTGCATCGCGCTGGCCGCGGCGGCTTCGGCCGGAGGGCAACCCGCGCGAGTGGCTGACGGCGCTTGTCCTGCTTTCCCCAGCGCTCGTCATCCTCGGGCTGTTTCACATCTTCCCGATGTTTTACGCCGCCTGGATCTCCACCCGCGATTGGCGGCGGCTGCGGGACCGCGGCTACATCGGTATCGACAACTACATCGAAGCATTCACGAACGGCGATGTGTGGCGCTCGTTCGGCAACACGGTATGGTTCGCCCTCGGTACCGTACCGTTCGAGATCATCCTCGGCGTGGTCATCGCCTACCTGCTCTTCCAGCGGGTGCGCTTCCTGTCCTTCTTCCGCACGGCGTTCTTCCTGCCATACGTCACCTCTACCGTGGCCGCGGCGGCCGTGTGGCTCTGGATCTTCGACCCGCGCGTGGGCGTGATGAACACGATCCTCGGCTGGTTTGGGGCCGGACCGTTTCGCTGGATTCAGGAGCCCAAGGGCATCTTCGAGATGTTCGCCGGCTTCCTTGGTGTCCCGTGGCCCGGGTGGGCAGACGGCCCCAGCCTGGCGCTGGTGGCGATCATGGTCGTCACGATCTGGCACTATCTGGGCTTCCACGTGGTGATTTACCTGGTCGGCCTGGGCAACGTGCCGAAGGACCTGTATGAAGCGGCGCGGGTGGACGGCGCCAACGAACGGCAGTTATTCTTTCGCATCACCCTGCCAATGTTGACGCCCACGATCCTGTTCGGCGCAATCATCGCCACCATCGGCTCGTTCCAATCGTTCAACCAGATCTATCAGATGACCGTCCGCGCCAATGTCGGCGGTCCCGGCGGACCGCTGGGCACCACCGAGACCATGGTCATCAAGATCCTGAACGAATTCCAGACCAATTTCTTTGGGTACGGATCGGCGCTGTCGATGATGCTGTTCGCCGTCATCCTGTTGCTGACGATCATCCAGCTTTGGGCCAGCCGCAAGTGGGTTCGATACTAGCGCAGGAGAGGCGGATGGCATCCGTCGCGAAATCACCAATCCGGCAGCCGCCGAGCCGCGGTAGCGAGCGCGGCACCCGACTGCTTCGGCGCGCCGGGCTGTATGGGGCGCTCAGCTTCGGCACGGTGCTGACGGCGTTTCCGTTCTTCTGGATGGTGATGACGGCGCTCAAGACACGCCAAGAGACAACGCGCAACCCGCCGACCATCATCCCCTCCTCCCCGCAGTGGCATAACTTCGCCGAGGCGTGGCATGCTGCGCCGTTTGGCCGGTACTTCCTGAACTCCGTCGTCACCTCCTCGCTGGTCGCGCTTGGCGTGGTAACGACGAGCCTGCTGGCGGCGTACGCCTTCACGCGCATCCGGTTTCCCGGCCGGGACGTGCTGTTCATCGTCTTCCTGGCGACGATGATGATCCCGTTCGAGGCGACCCTGATCCCCAATTTCATTCTCATCCGTGACCTGCATATCTACGACACGTATGCGGCGCTGGTGGTGCCGTGGCTGGCGAACGTCGTCGGGGTGTTCATGTTCCGGCAGTTCTTCTTGTCGTTGCCGAATGAGCTGTTCGAGGCGGCTACCATTGATGGCTGCGGCCACTGGCGTATGATTCTCAATATCGTGTTGCCGCTGGCGCGCGGCCCAATCGGCGCGGTGGCGCTGTTCAACTTCCTCGGACAGTGGAACAGCCTGCTGTGGCCGCTGATCGCCACCGGCGATGACGACCTACGGCCGATTCAGTTGGGGCTGTCGGTGTTCGTCAACGCCGAAGCCAACGACCCGCACCTACAGATGGCGGCGGCGACCTTCACGATAGCGCCGATTCTCGTGCTGTTCTTCTTCGTGCAGCGGCAGTTCATCGAGGGAATCGCCAGTTCTGGGTTGAAGGGCTGAGAGCCGGCGGCGTGAGGAGGTGCCGGTAAGGGACGACAGGCATAGGACGTGCGGCGCAGATAACGGAAGCCAACGAGGAGGGAATCCGTGCGCATCACCCGACAGCTCACGCTGCTGATGCTGTCCGCCATGCTGGTTGTGGCGGCGGCGTGCGGCTCGGGCGACGACAAGAAGGACGAGGCCAAGGCCACGACGGCGCCGAGCAGCGGTTCGCCGGCAGCGCAGGCCACCACCGGCGCCGGCGGCGCCGCTACCCAAGTTGCCGCCTCCAACAACCCAATCGACAAAATTGACCTGGGCAACGAGCAGATCAAGCTCGTCTTCTGGCACACCCAGCAGGGGCCCAACGCCGATAAGCTCAAGCAGGTGATCGAGGGCTTCCAGAAGAAGTACCCGAACATCAGCATTGACGCCCAATTCACCGGTAACTACACCGACAACTACAAGAAGGTCAACGCCGCCATCACCGGCGGCGGGCTGCCTGACATCTCGGTCGCCTATCCGAGCATGGTGTCTGACTGGCAGCAGGCCGACAAAATGCTGGCCTTCGACGACTACATCAACTCGCAGAAGTACGGCCTCACTAAGGAAGACCTGGCCGACTTCTATCCACCGTTCCTGGCCGAGAGCAAGAACTACCCGGAATTCGGCAACAAGTACTACTCGTTCCCGTTCACCAAGAGCATGCTGGTGATGTACTACAACCAGGATGCGCTCGATAAGGCGGGCGTGAAGGTTCCGGAGACCTGGGACGACTTCAAGGCCGTGGCCAAGAAGGTGACCAGCGGCAACACCAAGGCTTATGCCTACGAGCCGTCTGCCTCGACGTTCAAGGGCTGGGTGTTCTCGCGCGGCGGCAAAGTCATCTCCGACGACTACAAGAAGTGGACCTTCAACGAGCAGGCCGGGGTGGACTCCATCGCGCTGCTGCAAGAGATGCTGCGCGACGGCACCGCCTATCAGACCTCGAAGGCCTTCGCCGACCAGACCGACTTCGGCAACCAGCAGGCGATCTTCACCTTCGGCTCCACCTCGGGTATCCCCTTCTACGAGAAGGAGGTCGGTGGCAAGTTCAAGTGGGGCCTGGCAAACCTCCCCCACGCCACCAACGCCAAGGCCGCCACGGTGTTGTACGGCGGGTCCATCGCCGCGTTCAAGAGCAACGACGCCAAGAAGCAGCTGGCGTCATGGCTGTTCATCAGGTACTTCTCGAGCCCTGAGGTCACGGCCGATTGGGGTCCGGCCACCGGTTACTTCCCGGTGCGCAAGAGCGCCGCGACCATGGCCCCGGTGAAGACACGTATCGAGCAGTTTCCGGCGTACGGCATTGCCCTCAACCAGATTCTGCCCACGGCCATCGCGGAAGAGAGCGTCTCCGGCAGCCAGGACGTGCGCACGTTCATTGAGTCCGCTATGACGGCCGCCGTGCAGGACCCGGCAAAGCCCGCCAAGCCGTTCCTGGATGATGCCGTCCAGAAGGCGCAGAAGGCCATCGGCCGCTAACTGCAGGCCCAGCGCCACAACGAATCGGGAGGAGGCCGGCCGCCGTGCCACCTCCTCCCACGTTGTGCGTGCGGACGGCCTTGCCTCTGTCCGGCCGGTGGCTAGACTGACCGCATCCACATCGGGAGGCGGCTGGGATGGGTGCGCTGGACGGGGTGCGGGTTCTCGACCTGGCGGGTGGTATCGCCGGCGGCTATGCCGGCAAGCTGCTCGCGGATTTGGGCGCAGATGTGCTCCTGGTCGAGCCGCCCGCGGGCGACTCCTGCCGTTATCTCGGACCGTATGCCGCTGATTCCACCGACCGCGAACGCAGTGGTCTGCATCTGTACCTGCATGCCGGCAAGCGCAGTGTCGTGGCCGGCCTGGCGTCGGAGGCAGGTCGCGCCCTGGTCGCGCGGCTGCTGCCCGATGCAGACGTGCTGCTCACCGCCCAGCAGCCGGAGGCCCTCGCCGCCGCCGGGCTTGACCCGGACGGGCTGCGCGAGGCGTGCCCGCGGCTGGTGCACATCTCCCTGACTGCCTATGGCGCCAGCGGGCCGTACCGGCACTGGCACAGCGATGAGATCACCGACTACGCCATGGGCGGCTGGCTGGGCTTTGGTGGTGAGCCGGAGCGCGGCCCGCTGATGATCCCCGGTGGCCAGGCGCAGCACCACGGCGGCATGCAGGCGGCGTTGGCGGTGCTGGTGGCGCTGCACGAGCGGGAACGATCCGGACTCGGCCAGTTTGTCGACATCTCCACGGTCGAGGCAATGCTCTCCGCTCACTCGTGGCTCAGCGTCGCATGGTCCCACACCGGCCAGATCATGGCCCGCACAGCGACGGACTTAGTCCGCTGCGCTGACGGCTGGGTGTACTTCATGCCGGCGAACCTGGACCGTACCTTTCTGCTGATCGAGCAGCCAGAACTGCTGGATGACCCGCGCTTCAGCACCCTGCAAGCGCGCATGCAGCACCGGCCCGAACTGCAGGCCATTGTGGCGGAGTGGTGCAAAGACCGCACGATGGAGGAGATCTACCGCACGGGGCAGGAACTGCGCGTTGCCGTCACGCCGGTGCACACCGTGCGCGACCTGGACCGCGCGGCACAATTGGCGGCGCGTGACTGGTGGGTAGAGCGGGAGCATCCGCGCGCCGGGCGCGTCCGCCTGCCGGGTGTGCCCTACTGCCTATCAGACACCCCAGCGCAGGTGAGCCACCCGGCGCCGGCCCTGGACGAGCACGGCGCGGCAGTGCGGGCGACCGGTTGGGGCACGGAGTACACCGCTCGGCCTGCGCCTGGGCCCGTATCAACGGTTGGAGGTAGCGAGCTCCCGCTGGCGGGCGTGCGCGTGCTGGAGATCACCGCCAACTGGGCGGGACCGCTCGCGGCCCGCTACCTGGCCGATCTCGGCGCCGATGTGATCAAGGTGGAGGCGCCCGCCCGTCCGGCGACTCGCGGCATGTACTGGCCCGGCAATGACCCCCGCGCCCGTCCTTACAACCGCTCCGGCTACTTCAACAAGCTCAACCGCAACAAGCGCGGCCTGGTACTGGACCTGGCTCACCCACGCGGTCGCGAGCTGTTCCTCGATCTGGCCCGCTCCACCGACATCGTGATCGAGAACAATAGCGCCCGCGTGATGGGCAACCTCGGGCTCGACTACGCCGCGCTGTGCACCGTCAAGCCGGACATGATCATGTGCTCCATGTCGGGATTCGGCGCGACCGGGCCGGAACGGGATTATGTCGCGTATGGCTCCAACATCGAGACGGTCTCCGGGCTAGCGGCGCTGATGACGTACCCCGGTGATCCCACGCCCCACCGCACCGGCAGCTACTACGCCGACCCGGTTGCCGGCGGCCATGGCGTCATCGCCATCCTGGCGGCGCTCCGTCACCGCGAGCGCACCGGCCGCGGACAGTGGATTGACCTGTCGCTGCTGGAATCGGCGGCGGCGCTGTTCGGCGAGGCGCTGATGACGTGGACGATGACCGGGCAGCTGCCCGCGCCGCGTGGCAACCGCCACCCCCAGCACGCTCCCCAGGGCACGTATCCCTGTGCTGGCAATGACTCCTGGCTGGCGCTCACGGTCCGCGCTGAGGAGGATTGGCAGGCACTGTGCCGTACGATGGGCCGTGGTGACCTTGAGTCGCGTTCCGATCTGGCGACGGCGGCCGGCCGCCACGCCGCGCATGACGAGCTGGACACGGCGATTGCCGCCTGGTCGCGATCGCTCGACCATTACGAGGCAGCGCGCCACCTCCAGGCGGCCGGTATCGCTGCTGCGCCGGTGCTGTCCAACTACGAGCTGCTTTCTGACCCGCACCTGACAGCGCGCGGCTTCTACACACCGGTACCGCACCCAGAGGTTGGGACATTGCCCTTCCCGGGCATGCCCTGGCGCTTTTCGCGGACGCCTGGAACCGTGCGCCGCGGCGCCCCATGCTTTGGCGAACACAACCGCGCCATCTTCACCGAGGAGCTGGGGCTGAGCGAGCAGGCCATCGCCGAACTGTACGACGCCGGCATCACGGCTGATGAGCCGTTGGTGCAGTTGACGGGCTAGGTGTCTGCCAGTGCACCAGAGACAGCATCAAGCAACGGTAGCGCGGCGGTACCGGTCATCACTTGGGTGAGTGCTTTCGAGAGATCAAGCGTCACGTGTGCGGCGAGCCGGCGGCCGGCCTCCGTCAGCGCCAGCTCGGAGACCCGACGATCGCGCAGGTGGGGCCGCCGCTCCAGCCAGCCACGGCGCTCCAGCCGGTCGACCACTGCCGTCATCGCAGTGCGCCCCAGCCCCATTTCCTGGACCAACCACGTGGCGTTGACCGGCTCGTCTTGCTCGGCAAGCAGTATCAGGCTCATCGCCTGCGGCCAGGTCACATCATGCGCGGTCAGCGCACGGCCGATCTCGCGGGCCAGCAGCGCCGTGCAGGCGTTCATGTCCCGCGCCAGCGCCAGCGTGCGGTCTGTGTCGTGAGCCGCTGGTATTGCCATGCTCGCACCCACGCGCGAGCGTAGCATTCCCCCTGTCAGACTGCCACTGCCCGTAACTGTGCGCCGCGGTATACTTGCGCGACACCGGCAATCGCGGGCGGCCATGGTCAGGGCGGCCCGGTAGGAGGACCACCGTGGCAGAGATGACGGGCGGGCAAGCCCTGGTGCAGTCACTCAAGATGGAAGGGGTCACCACCATCTTCGGGCTGCCCGGAGTGCAGCTCGACTGGGCGTTCAGCGCACTCTGGGAAGAGCAAGACAGTATCAAGGTCTACCATGCCCGCCACGAACAGGCGACGGCGTACATGGCTGACGGCTATGCCCGGACGACGGGCAAAGTCGGGACATGCCTGGTGGTGCCGGGCCCGGGCCTGCTCAACGCCATGGCTGGGCTCTCCACGGCCTACGCCACCAACTCCCCCGTCCTGTGCGTCGCCGGCCAGATCCAGTCTGACCTGATTGGCGTTGAGCGCGGGCTGCTGCACGAAATCAAGAACCAGCTCGAGATGGTGCAGTCGGTGACTAAGTGGGCGGGCCGCGGCATGACGCCGCAGGAGGTCCCCGGCCTGGTGCACGAGGCGTTCCGCCAGCTCAACAGCGGCCGGCCTCGACCGGTCGAAATTGAGATCCCACCGGACGTTCTGCAGGCCAAGGCGGACGTGCGTATCCTCGAGCCCGATCAGCCGTCACGCCCCAGGATTAGTGACCTTGACCAACTGGATCGGGCGGCGCAGGCGCTGGGCAAGGCGCAAAACCCCGTGATCTTCGCCGGCGGCGGCGTTATCACCGCCGACGCGGCCGAGGAGCTGAAGCGGCTGGCCGAGATGCTACAGGCGCCGGTGGTGATGACCACTAATGGCCGCGGCGCCTTGTCTGACCGGCACTATCTCGCCCATTCACCGCTGGCCGGCACGGTGCTCACACCGGAAGCAGACGTCGTGCTCGCGGTTGGCACCCGGTTCGTCCAGCCCGCCACCATGCCCTGGGGCGTCAAAGAGCACCAGACGGTAATCCAGCTTGACATTGATCCGGCTGAGATTGGCCGCAACACCAAGGTGGACATCTCCCTGCTGGCGGACGCGCGTGAAGGGCTGGCGCAGCTGGTGGAGCGGCTGCCGCGCTACAACAAGGCCCGCCCCTCGCGCAGGGAAGAGAACGAAGCGTTGCAGCGGCGTGAGCGCGAGCAGTTTGCCCGCATCGAGCCCCAGTCGTCGCTGGCGATGGCGATCCGCGAGGAATTGCCCGATGACGGTATCCTCGTATCTGAGATGACACAGGTCGGCTACTGGTCCAACCAGGCATTCCCGATCTACCAGCCACGCACGTTGGTCACCGCCGGCTATCAGGGCACCCTGGGCTACGGGTTCACGACCGCCATGGGCGCCAAGGTCGGCAACCCGGACAAGAAAGTCGTCTCCATCAACGGTGACGGCGGCTTCGGCTACCAGCTCCAAGAGCTGAGCACGATGAAGCACTTCAATATCAACATGGTGACGGTGGTCTTCAGCGACAACGCCTTCGGCAACGTCAACCGCATCCAGCGCGAGCAGATGGGCAACCGCGTGCTGGGCTCAGAGTTGACGAACCCGGACTGGGTCAAGCTGGCTGAGTCGTTCGGCGTCAACGGCGTCCGCGCCAACGGCGCTGCCGAGCTGCGGCTTGCCATGCGCGAGGCGCTGAGCGCTGATTACCCGACGGTGATCGAAGTGCCGATGGGCCAGGTCCCCAGCATGTGGGGACTGTCACTGAAGTAGCCGGATGCGCGGTCCACCCGCAGACCCCCGGTCGTGAGCGGCAGGGGGTCTGCGGCTGCTCACAGGATGGCCGGCTAGCGCCGGTCCGGTGTATCCATCCGCGCACCGCCGACGCTCCAGGCGAGGCCGGCGATGAAGGCCGCGAACAGCGCGACGTACGATGTCACGCCGAATGCGAACGCCAGCGCCTCGCGGCTGCTCATGTCAAATAGTCCCCGCGCCGTGATCAGCAGCAGGGCCCACACCAGCGCATAGCCCGCGGCGAAGCTCGCGGCCAGCTCTCGTCCCCGCCAGCGGTGGTGCTGCGGCGTCGCTACCTGCCCCGCCTGGTGGTGGCGGTGCGGCAGGTGGTCGCGCGTCCAGGCAATCGCTCCCATCTCGGTCTCTCCTTTGCTCCTCCGGTTCCGCTACATCCGGTAGTTGTACTATCACGCATAAATACCACGGTCGCAAGTTATCCGACATCGTCTTATTGCGCTGATCATTTGCTGCGCAGCCGGGACAAGCGGATAATCCGGGGACGGGAGGGGTGGCAGCAGCGGGCCGGGCGCGCCCTTGCCCGACCGCTGTACGCGCTATACTGTGTGCGCGCCGTTCTCGGCGCACTGGTTCGCCTGGGGAAGCGGCCAGAGCGGGATGATCCCCTACCCGCCGGTGGCAACGGTCCGGCCCAGCACCATGGTTCCGCTGGCCGGTGACCGAGCGGAGAACGACACACCAGAAGGAAGCAATCGTGACCAGTCTCGAAAAGCCCCGGACGGTTGGGGAGTTGCGCGCGTCGGGCTACCAGGTGCTGCCGGTACGCGAGGAACTTCGCAAGAACCTGATTGCCAAGATCCGGCGTGGCGAGCCCATGTTCTCTGGCATCGTCGGCTATGGCGATACCGTGATCCCGGCGCTGGAGAACGCCATCCTGGCGGGGCAGGACATCATCTTCCTGGGCGAGCGCGGCCAGGCGAAGTCACGCATGATCCGCTCACTGGTGGAGTTGCTCGACGAAGAGACGCCCACCCTCGCGGCCGTCATCCTGGAGGAACACGGTTCCCACGCTCACTCTTTGGCTGAGCCAGAGCTGTTGGAGAACCCCTTCGAGCCGATTTCCGCCATTGGCAAGAAGATCATCGAAGAGATGGGTGATCGGGCACCCATTCGCTGGGTCCGGCGCGAAGACCGATACGGCGAGAAGCTGGCGACCCCTGACATCACCATCGCCGACCTGATCGGCGAGGTTGACCCGATCAAGGTCGCCGAAGGCCGGTACCTCTCGGACGAGCTCACGATCCACTACGGGCTGATCCCGCGCACGAACCGTGGCATCTTCTGCCTGAACGAACTGCCGGACCTGGCCGAGCGCATCCAGGTCGGCCTGCTGAATATCATGGAAGAGCGCGACGTGCAGATCCGTGGCTACCGCGTACGGCTACCGCTGGATGTGTTCGTCGTTGCCTCCGCCAACCCTGAGGATTACACCAATCGCGGCCGCATCATCACGCCGCTCAAGGACCGTTACGGCGCCCAGATCCGCACCCACTACCCGCGCTCCATCGAGTACGAGATCGACATCATGGAGCGCGAGCGTTCGCAGTTCACGGACAAGGACTTCACGGTCAGCGTGCCGCAGTTCATGAAGGAAGTCGTCGCCGAGATCACCCGGCTCGCGCGCCGCTCGCCTGATGTGAACCAGCGGTCCGGCGTTTCCGTCCGCGCCAGTATAGCCAACTACGAGTCGCTCATGGCGAACGCGCTGCGCCGCGCCATCCGTCTCGGTGAAAACCAGGTTGTGCCACGGGTGACGGACCTGCCGTTCATCATCCCGGCCATTCAGGGCAAGATTGAGCTGGAGACGGTCGAGGACGGGCGAGAGGAGCAGATCCTGGACAAGCTGATCCAGGGCGCGCTGGTCGCGGTGTTCAACCGCCACTTCAACATCGGCGAGCTTGAGCCGCTCGTCCAGAAATTCAAGTCCGGCATCTCGGTTGAAGTGTCCGACGCCATGGGCTCCGAGGAGTACATCCGGCTGGTGCGGCAGATCGAGCCCTTGAGCAAGGCGGTAGACAAGCTCGGCGCCGGGGCATCGCCGGCAACGGTCGCTTCCGCTGTTGAGTTCGTCCTAGAAGGGCTGCACCTGAACAAGCGCCTCAACAAGGACAAGGTCTCCGGCCGCGTGCAGTATCGTGGCTAGCGGTCCGGCGCGCACCGGCCGCAGCATCACCGCGGCACGCGCCTATCCCGAAGGGATCATCCCCAATGACGCTCTATCGCTACTCGGAATGGGACGGCAGCCAGGAGATCCCGCCCCTCAATGCCGATGAGGTGCTGGAGAACCTCACCGATGATCTGCTGAACTTCGGTGACTTACAGCATTCACTCCGCAACCTCCTCCAACGCGGCATGCGCAATCCAACGGGGCAGCGCATGCAAGGCCTGCGTGACCTGCTGCAGCAGCTTCGCCAGCAACGCCGCCAGACGCTGGACCGCTATAACCTCTCCTCTGCCTTCGATGACATCAAGAACAAGCTCAACGAGATCGTCGAGATGGAGAAGGACACCATCGACCGCCGGCTCCAGGAGGCGACGCGCGACCAGCAGGGAGACGGCGGCCAGCCGGCGGCGGGCGGCCGGCCCGAAGGTGGCGACCAGAGCGATCAAATGTCCGCGCTGGACCAGGCGCTGCGCGACGCGCTCGAGACGGCGCAGCGGGCCATGGAGCAGGGCGACCGTCAGCAGGGCCAGCAAGGCCAGCAGGGCCAGCAAGGCCAGCAGGGCCAGCGCGGCCAGCAAGGACAACCGGGGCAGCAAGGGCAGCGGGCGCAAGCGGGGCAACCGGGGCAACCGGGACAACCGAGTGATGACGGCCAGTCTGATCAGTTCAATAAGATGCTGCAGCAGATTGCCGACCGCAAACGTAACTTCCTGGAGAACCTGCCGGGTGACCTGCCGGGCGCCGTCAAGGAACTGCAAAACTACGAGTTCATGGACCCGGAGGCCCGCCAGAAGTTCCAGGAACTGATGGAGAGCTTGAAGAAGGCGATGATGGACACCTTCTTCAAGGACCTCTACAACCAGATCTCCAATATGACTCCCGAGCAACTGGAGCGGATGAAGCAAATGATCCGCGACCTCAACCAGATGCTCCAGGAGAAGATGTCCGGTGGGCAGCCGGACTTTGACAGCTTCATGCAGCAATACGGTGATCTGTTTGGCGACAACCCGCCGCAGTCACTGGAAGAGCTGATGGCGCAGATGCAGCAGCAAATCGCGCAGATGCAGAGCCTGCTGGATTCCATGCCCTCGGACATGCGCCAGCAACTATCGGATCTCCTGCGTGACAAGGTGGGCGATCCTGAGCTGCAGTCACAGCTTGATGAGCTGGCGCAGAATATCGAGATGATGTTCCCGATGCGTGACCGGGGCGGCCAGTACCCCTTCCGGGGAGACGAGGAGATCGACCTCCAGGAAGCCATGCGCCTGATGGACAAGATGCAGGGCATCGATGACCTCGAGCGCCAGCTCGAGCGCACCCAGTACGGTGGGGACATCGAGGACATCGATGAGAAGCGGCTTGAGGAGATTCTTGGCGAGGAAGCCGCCGACACCCTCCGCCAGCTCAAGCAATTCCTGGAGATCCTGGAAGAGGCAGGGTACATCCGCAAGAAGGGCAACACCTGGGAGCTTACGCCGCGCGGAACCCGCAAGATTGGCCAGAAAGCGCTGGGAGAGATCTACGCCCAGCTCAAGAAGGACTCCATCGGTAAGCACGCCGTCCGCGAGCGCGGCACCGGTGGTGAGCGGGCCGACGAGTCCAAGAAATACGAGTTCGGCGACCCATTCCACCTTGATATTGAAAAGACGATCTTCAACTCGTTCTACCGCGAGGGCGGCCCGCAGGTACCGATCAAGCTGACACCGGACGACTTCGAGGTGTTCCGCTCGGAGCAGCTCACGCAGACCGCGACGGTGATGATGCTCGACCTCTCCTGGTCGATGGCGTTGCGCGGTTCGTTCCAGGCGGCGAAGAAGGTGGCGCTGGCGCTGAATAACCTCATCCGCTCGCAGTTCTCGCGCGACAGTCTGTACATCATTGGCTTCTCCGCATACGCACGCGAGCTGAAGGCCGAGCAACTACCTTATGTTCGCTGGGATGAGTCGGTGCTAGGCACCAACATGCACCACGCCCTGATGCTCGCTCAATCGCTGCTGGCCAAGCACAAGGCGGGCACCCGGCAGATCATTATGATCTCTGACGGCGAACCCACCGCCCACCTGGAGAAGGGCCGCTCCTACTTTGCCTATCCGCCCAGCCCGATCACGATCCGCGAAACGCTCAAAGAGGTGAAGCGCTGCACGCAAAAGGGTATTGTCATCAATACCTTCATGCTGGACCGGAACTACTACCTCAAGGAGTTCGTCAACCAGGTCGCTAAGATCAACAAAGGGCGCGTGTTTTACACTACCCCGGACAAACTCGGCCAGTACATTCTGGTCGATTATGTCGCCAGCAAGCGTAAGAACCTCGGCGGCTCGTAGCACACGAAGGCGCAGCAACCGGCAGCGGGGCGGGCGTGGAAGCCTGGCCCCGCTGCCCTTTTCGCGTGAGGGCAGCGCGGCGCTATTCTAGGGTCACATAGCGCGACCGTGACCGTGAGCTGGTATGAGCCTCCGCCGCCGCCTCGTGTTGCCGCTCTCGCTGCTGGGTCTGGTGCTGATCACCGGCACCGGCGGCTACATGCTGATTGAGGGCTGGGGGCTGCTGGATGCGCTGTATCAGACGGTCATTACCTTATCGTCAGTCGGCTTCCAGGAAGTCAGACCGATCTCATCACAGGGACGGATCTTCACGATTCTCCTGATCATGGGCGGTGTTGGCGGAGCCGCCTATACCCTCACCACCATCGTGACCTTGGTCGTGGAAGGGGAACTGGGCGAGTACTACGGGAGACGGCGCATGACCGGCCAGATTCAGTCGATGCGTGGCCACCAGATCATCTGCGGTTTCGGCCGGGTGGGCCGGGCCATTGCCGAGGAGTTCGCCGAGCGCCGCACACCGTTTGTTGTGATCGACAACAACATCACCGTGCACGAACAACTACGAGCGCTTGGCTATCATTACCTTGACGGCAACGCCACCAGCGACGACACGTTGGTCGCAGCCGGCATTAACCATGCCGGCGGGCTGCACGCCGCGGCTGACTCCGACACCGACAACACCTTCATCGTGCTCACCGCCCGCGCACTCAATCCCAGCATCTTCATCGTTGCCCGCGCCGGGCACGCCAGCAGCGAGGCGAAGCTGCGCCGCGCGGGCGCCGATCGGGTGATCTCCCCGTACGCCATCGCCGGCTCGCACATGGCGGTTGCCGCCCTTCAGCCCGCGATGGTCGACTTCATGACGACCACCTTCCCCAGCCGCGAAGGGGAGCTGATCTTGGCCGAGCTGACGATCACGCCACAGTCGTTGCTGCTGGGCCGTACCGTCAGCGACGTCTTTGGCCGCCGCCGGGCCACCACGGTGCTGTGCCTGCGGCGAGAAGGCAGCGACCCCGAGCCCAGCCCTTCACCTGACGCCGACTTACGTCCGTTAGACCAGTTGATCGTCATGGGGCCGCCCGAAGAACTGGAACAACTCCACGCTTCAGCAGCGGTGACCGGCGCCGCCGTTTCCCTGGACGGCCGGACGAGCTCCGAGCCTGCCCGGCGTGGCTGGCGGCCCGTCGTCTTCCGGCCACCGCGGCGGGACTCGAGCGTCCGCCCGTGAACCGCTTCCGTGTGTGCGGCGCCGCCTGCTGCGCTATGATGGGCTGCGCGGCGTTGGAATAGGTCGGAGGGGAGTCATGATCCGTCGGCTCAGCCTGCCTGCGGTGTTGCTTGGTGCGGTCCTGCAATTGGCCGGCCTGATGGTTGACGCGGTGCTCCACGGACGTGACGCCACGCTGGCGCAGCGCGAAGGGGTGCTCACGCTCGCTAATCCCGGCCACCTGCTGTTCGCCCTCGGTCTGTCGCTGTGCCTGGCCGGCGCATGCCTGCTTGTCCTGGCGCCATTGCTGTCCCGGCAGCGCCGCCGCGCCGGTGGGGCAATACTGGCGGTGGCGCCGGTGGCCGCCGTTGCCACGCTGGCGATCGCGGCGTTTGTAGTGGTTGAGCGCAGTGGCGGCCTGTCCGGCCACCAGCATGACACCGCTGCCTCTGTCACGGACCATGGGCACGACGCGGAGGAGCATGCCGGCGCCGCCGGTGATCCGAACCACAACCACGCCCACCCGGACGCTACCGGTGGCGCCACCGCTGCCACCCTCGACGCTGCCGCGCACCAACACGGCAACGAGGTCAACATCAGCTGGGAACAGATCCGGCAGATCGACGCATACCTCGTCGCGGCCAAGGCTGCTACCGAGAAGTACCGCGACGTGCGGCTGGCACGGGCCGACGGCTACCGGCAGGTAACGCAGAACGTGCCAGGGCTGGGGGCACACTTCACCCACGCTGGTCTGCTGGCCCAGGGCACCTTCGACCCGGAGCGGCCGCAGATCCTGCTCTATGACCAGCTGGCAGACGGCAGCTTCGAGCTGGTCGGCGTCAGCTGGGCGCTGCCCAAGCGTCCCGGTAACGATACGCCACCCTTCCCGTACTTTGGCAAGCTTGCCACCTGGCACTACCACACGAATCTGTGCTTTGGCGCCCGCGCCGGTTCCCCCGTGGTGGCAATCAGCACACCCGAAGGTTGCCGGGCGGCGGGTGGCGCCCACGTCAAGGAGACGCCCTGGATGGTGCATGCCTGGCTGTTCCGCGAGAGTCCGGAGGGTGTGTTCAGCCACGAGAACAGCACGATCAAGGGCACACAGCCGCTGGCTGCCAGCCGCTAGCGCTGGCTCGGGATCGCTGACCGCCCGCGGTTGCCAGCGCCCGATGTGCCTGACTACAGTGGGAAGAACTTTGCCTGCACGGGCGGTCGCCATGGCCGGTCAGGCTTGCATGATCGTCAACCCGGTGGCGCGAACGCTGCCGTCTCCGGACCGGCTGGCGACCGCGCCCGCCTGGTTACGGCTGCGCGGCTGGAGCGTGCAGGAGCGGTGGACCGAAGCGCCCGGCCATGCCCAGCGACTGGCGCGCGAGGCGGCTGCGCGTGGCTGTGAGGCCGTGATCGCCGTCGGTGGCGACGGCACGATCAATGAGGTGATCCACGGCCTGGCCGGTACCAAGACGGCACTGGCGGTGATCCCGGCAGGCACCGCCAATGTCTGGGCGCGCGAGGTGCAACTACCCCGCCATCCCGCCGCTATCGCTCGCTTGCTTGAACATGGCGATGTCCACGAGGTGGACCTGGGTACGGTCAACGGTCGCTACTTCCTGCTGATGGCCAGCCTGGGAGTCGATTCGATTGTCGTGTCAGCCATCGAGCCCTGGGCCAAGCGCACCTTCGGCCGGGCAGCATACGTCACCCGCGGGCTGCGGGAGGCTGCGACATTTCCCGCGGTCGAGGCGCTGATTGATGTAGACGGCGAGCGCATTCGGGCCAATCTCCTGATGCTCGTGGTGGGGAACACGCGGTCATACGGCGGCGCACTCAAGATCACCAACCGTGCCATCGCTGACGATGGACAGCTTGACATGGTGCTGTACCGCGGCTCCGGCATCGGCCGGTTTGCCGGCTACCTGGCGCGGACCGTGATCGGCAGCCACGTTCAGGCAGCGGGAACGTTGTACCGCGGCGCGCGCAGCATCAACATCGAAACCGCCAGACCGCTGCCGGTGCAGGTCGACGGCGATGTGATCGGCGAGACACCCGCCAGCTTCGGTGTGGAGCGCTGTGCGTTGCGGGTCATCGTCCCGACCGGGTTGCGCTCGCCCCTCTTTTACCGGCAGCCGCTGGCGCGCGGCGCCTTGGCTGCGGGAACCGCTGTCCCAGGCTCAAGCGCAAGTGTGGCGCCCGTCGGGATTACGGGCTCTGGGACACAGCCGGAGCCGTCTCGGCCGCATCCGATCCCTGGTCGCCGGCGGCGGTCCCGCCGGTCGGGGTAACGCGGCGGAGTGTACCCGCCGCCACATCGAATACCGCCGCGCCGGCGAGAAAGGCGGGGGTGAACCGGTCAAGCTCAGCGGTGGTGATCAGGCTCTGTTGCGTGGCGAGCACGGCATCGAGCACCGCGGCCCGCCGGCGCTGATCCAGTTCCGACAGGATATCGTCAAGTAACAGCACGGGCTCCTCGCCCGAGCGCTCACGCAGAAACGCTGCCTCGGCCAGCCGCAGCGCTAGCGCCACCGTCCGCTGTTGTGCCCGCGAGCCATAGGCGCCGGCGGAGCGGCCGGATAGCTCGAACACCAGATCATCGCGATGGGGACCTACCAACGACACGCCGGCGGCGATCTCCTTGGCTTGCCGGCGCACGATAGCGGTGCGGTAGAGCTGGCGCAGCTCTTCAACGCTCTCCGGCAGCCCCCCACGCCGCTCCTCGGCGAGTTGTGGTGTGTAGCGGATGCTCATTTGTTCGCGCTGGTCCGACAGTGTTCGATGGACCTGCGCCGCTCCGATGCTCAACTCCGTCACCGCCTGTGCGCGGGCCGTGGTGATGGCGCTTCCCTGCAGGATCAGCTCCTCATTCCAGGAAGCGAGCTGCTCAGGTGTGGCCCGACCCTCGCCGATCCGGCGCAGGAGCATGTTGCGTTGCTGCATCACGCGCTGATAGCGCTGGAGGGCGCGCAGGTACGCGTGATCGATCTGCGACAGCGTCAGGTCGAGATACCGCCGCCGCCCGGCCGGTGGCCCCGTGAGCAGGTCGATATCTTGCGAAGTGAACAGCACGGCCAGCAGGTTGCCAATCATCTCGGTCGCGCGGCGGGGAATACCGTTGACGCGCAGCCGTTTCGCTGCCTTTGGCAACTGGCCATCCTCGCCGCCACGCGCCATCAGCGCGATTTCTATCTGTGTCGCCACGCGGCCGCGGTAAGCACGCCCGATGATGCGCGTGGCGGCGATGCCGTCCTCCATCGCATCCCAGCGCACGAACTCAGCGTCGTTGGTCGTGCGTGGCGAGCGGGTCGTCGCCAGCAGGTAGACCGCTTCGAGCAGATTGGTCTTGCCCTGTGCGTTCTCTCCCCAGAAGATGCTGGCGCCGGCCGGCAGCTCAAGATCGAGCCGGCGGTAGTTGCGGAAGTTGCTGAGCGAGAGCTGGCCCAGATACACGAAACCTACCCTGGCTCTGACGGCGCGGCCCGGCCAGACCGCGCTTGCAGCCGTAATTCAACTTCGCCCCCAGCATCCTGCACCGCACCTTCAGCCAGAGCGGCGCCGAGCGCGCGTTCGAGCGTATGGCGCAGCGTCGATAGATCGCCGGGCTCACGCAGTCGCAGCCGTACCCGCGTCACGCCCGCGCCGGAGGCGGCCGGCAGCACCCGCTCTACCAGCGGCTCGCGTTCCAGCGCCCTGCACAGCCGGTCGATGTGCTGTGGCCGCTGAGCCGGCCGCACCGACAGCACCACCCCTTCGCCGCCGGGCGGGAAGCGGCGTCCGGATTCTCCGGCGGTGGGGCTTGGACCGCTCTCACCGCTCACATCCTCAGGCACGCCATCTGGGCTATCCGCTGGGGGCTGCACGATTGGTGCTGCGGCCGCCGGAGGTGCCGCCAACCAGTTCGCCCGCGGGGCAGGTGGCGGCGGCAGCGCAACCCTTATCCCGGCCAGCTCCGCGCGCAGCGCGCTGACCTCAGCGGTCAGCTGGGCGACCTGCGCCCGCAGCGCCCAACGCTCTTCATCCGCGCCGGCGAGCAAGCGGTCAATCTGGTCGGTGTATGCGCGCAGAGCCTGGCGCAGCGCCGCCGCCTCAGACGGCACGTGGCCGGCCGCGCTCGCATCAATAGGTGCGATGGCTGTGGCGGGTGCGTTGTCCTCGTCGTGCAACAGCGTCGGCATCTCGGCGGCGGCCTGGGCGAGCGCCTCCCGCGCGCGCAGCACGGCATCCGGCGGTGGTGCAGGCATGGGGCGGTGACGCGGCGGCGGAGACGCCGTAAGCGCGCCTAACGCGGTAGACACTACCCGGCGCACCACGCCGAGCATGCCCAAGCCGGCGCTGCGCGGCCCGCGCCGCCGCGGGGCGTCATCATTGATTCGCTGCACGCGCCACACCTGGGTTACAGACTTGACGGGTAGGTTGTGCCGTCAGTATAGCCGAGCAGGGACAGCGGATCAGGGGATGCACCGGCGAAGTGCGATACCTCACAGGGCGTGGTATTGTTCGGTCCGAGGCGATGTGTGCGCCCGCATCGCGCCGTGGGGGTGACCGGGTGAAGGTGCTCGTGGTGGATGATGACGCCGCCGTCCGCGATCTTGCGGGCACATATCTGCGCCGCGAGGGATATACCGTCTTGACCGCGCGGGACGGTGAAGAGGCGCTGCGACGTGCACGTACGGAATCGCCCGAGCTGGTACTGCTCGATCTGATGCTGCCCGTGCTGGACGGCTTTGAAGTGTGCCGGATGCTGCGGGCCGAGTCGGACGTACCGATCATGATGCTGACCGCGCGAGGAGACGACATCGACAAGGTCGTGGGCCTCGAGATCGGCGCCGATGACTACCTGACCAAGCCGTTCAACCCGCGGGAACTGATCGCCAGGGTGAAGGCGATTGCCCGGCGCGCAGCCCGAAAGGAACGGCCCAGGACCGTTATCCAAGCCGGCTGCCTGGTGGCGGACCGTGCGCGACGCGAGGTGCGGGCGGGCGACGCGCCGGTTCACCTGCGCGCCAAGGAGTTTGACCTGCTGGTGACCTTCCTGGAGCACCCCGGCCTGGTACTCACGCGTGAACAACTGCTGGCGGATGTATGGGGCTACACCATCCCCGGCCAGACGCGAACGGTGGATGTCCACGTCAATCACCTGCGCCAGCGGCTAGCGGGCACCGGCGTCGAGATCGCAACACTGCGCGGCGTCGGCTACAAGCTGGTCATTACCCGTGCCACCGGTGCTCCTGCATGACAGCTGACGAACCGATCCTGGCCTATCGCTTCCTGCCGGTGGACAGCGTGCACCATGGGGATGGGGCTGCCGTTCGGCTACCGCACGAGCTGGACCGGCTGGGCCTGCGCCGGGCGCTGGTGCTGACGGGCAACAGCCTCGCCAATGAGACGGGCCTGCTGTGGTACGTCGAGCATCTTCTCGGCCCGCGGCACGCGGCCAGCTACTCCGGAGTACGCGCCCATGTCCCATCGGGCGTGGTGGACGAGGCGGCCGAACTGGCCCGACTGGCCGGTATCGACTGCCTGGTTAGCCTGGGCGGCGGCAGCGCCACCGACACGGCGAAGGCCGTCGCCCACCGGCTGGCGCAGCAAACCGGCGCTCCGCCACCGGCCATCGCCGCCCTCCCGACGACGCTGTCGGCGGCGGAGTTCACGCACTACTACGGCGTGACGGACGAGGCATCGCATGCCAAGCACGGCGCCGGCGATCGCTCGCTGGTTCCGCGGGTAGTCTTCCTTGACCCGCGGCTGACGCTCGCCACACCGCTGCAATTGTGGCTATCCACCGGCATCAAGGCGCTCGATCATGCTATCGAGGTCTATCTCAGTCCGCGGGCCCACCCGGTGACCGATGTACTGGCGCGTGAGGCGATCTCGCAGCTATTTCGCTGGCTGCCGGTCTGCCATGCTGAGCCGGAGCGCCTCGACGCTCGGTTGACCTGCCAGCTCGCTGCGTGGATGTCGCTATTCAGCCCCGCCACCGTTCGCGGAGGTCTCAGTCACGCGGTCGGGCACCAGCTCGGCGGACACGGCGTCCCCCATGGCATCACATCCTGTGTCACCTTGCCACAGGTGTTGCAGGCGCTAGCCCCAAGCGCCGGCCAGCGTGCGGCCGAGCTGGCGGCAGTGATGCAGTCCGCCGGTGCCAGCGAAGCCACCGCCGCTGCCGCCGTCAGCGGCCTGGTTGCACGACTCGGCCTGCCGGCCAGGCTGCGCGATACGGGTCTGCCAGCGGAGGCGGTCGCGACGGTGGCTGGCGCGGCCGCACTCGAGCTTGGCGCCCGCGCGGGCGGCATCGACCTCGCAGAGCTCGTGCATCGCATGTGGTGACCGGGGCGTGGTCCCGTACCAATGTCCCGTGGACGGCTGATGGGCTGTGTGGTAGCTTCGTGACCATCTTGACGAGAGCAGGCGGCGCAATCGTGCGGCAGCGGCAAGCGTACATGGCGTTGATGATGGCGTCCGGTAGTATCACCGCGATGCTTCACGCCGTATATCCGCGTGGCCGCGGTGCTGCTCCCGGTTGGTAGCTCGGAGCGTGAGGGAAATGCACCAGGGCCGCGGTATGGTGACCGCGGCCCTGGTGCATTTCCCGGGAAGGCACAGTCCTGCATGAGTGCGGCGATTCGCGTGCAGGGTCTCACCAAGACGTTTCAGCGTCGTGAGCGAGGAACGGGCCCCGGCGGCCGGCTGCAAGCGTTCCTGCGCCCGCGCACCGTGGCACTGACGGCCGTTGAGGCGGTGTCGTTTGCGATTGAACCGGGTGAGCTGGTGGCGTTCATCGGGCCGAACGGCGCCGGCAAGTCGACGACGATCAAGATGCTGACCGGCATACTCCACCCCACTGCCGGTCAGGCGGAGGTGCTTGGGCTCGTGCCCTGGCGGCAGCGCACCCAACTCGCCCGCCGGATCGCGTCGGTGTTCGGCCAGCGCTCACAGCTCTCATACCATCTGCCACCGCGTGACAGCTTCACCTTGCTGGCGGCGGTCTACGAGGTGGACGAGCACGACTACCGCCGGCGGCTCGCGGAACTGGTGGAGCTGTTCGACCTGGCCCGCCTGATTGAGACGCCGGTGCGACGCCTGAGCCTGGGGGAACGGATGCGCTGCGAG
>CAUJGQ010000122.1 GCA_963170165.1 Chloroflexota bacterium
GCGGGTGCGACGCTCATCGGGCCAACGGGGAGATGGGGCCCGATCGTCGCAAGCCCCCACCTCCGGTATGGCCGCCTGCTCGGTATCCCCACCGAGGAGGCGGTTCCTCATTTCTCCATCACGGCGCTCCAGCTGCATCTCAGTGTGGTGCTGAGGTGGCGGTCAGCGCTCCAGGCTGCCACGGACCAGCAACGCCACGTTGGCAGGATGCTCGGCCAGCCGGCGCATGAAGTACGGGTACCAGTGGCTGCCATACGGGACATAGATACGGGTGCGGTATCCCTGTGCGACCAGCCGTCGTTGCAGGGGGCGGCGCACTCCCAACAACATCTCGAACTCAAACTGAGCCCGAGTGGCGCCCGCTGCGCGGGCATGGGCGATGACACCGGCGATCATGCGTTCGTCGTGTGTAGCGAATGCCGGTTGCCCGCCTGCTGCAAGCGCCGCAGGAGATAGCAGCCGGGCAGCAAGCGCGAGGTACGCCGCATCAATCGCCGCTCTACTCGTGAGCGCCACGGCGGCTGGTTCCGCGTAGGCGCCCTTGACCAGCCGCACCGCTGCACCGGCCGCGGCCAGCCGATCGACATCGCCGGCACTGCGGCGCAGGTATGCCTGGATCACGACGCCGGCCGGGCCCCCGCCACGCACCTGCTCCCACATCGTCAGCGTCTGCTCCACGAGCGCCGACTCCTCCATATCAATCCGGACGAAGCCACCGGTGGTGGCCGCCGCTGCGACGACGCGTGCCAGCAGATCCTTCGCCAGCATCGGGTCAATAGCGAGGCCCAGCTGCGACAGCTTGAGCGAGCAGTTCGGTTCCAGACCGGCCGCTTCAAGCGCGTGCAGCAGCCCAACGAGCTCGTCCGCGGCGGCGTGTGCCTCTTGCGGGTCACGTGTGTGTTCGCCCAGAAAGGCCACGGTCGACCGCAACCCCTGGCGCCGGAGCGCCGCCACAACGGCAAGAACATCCGCGCGCGCTTCACCCGCTACAAAGCGGCGGGTGACACGTCGCACCGGGCCGGCATCGCGGGTCAGCCGGCGCAGCCGCTCGCTGTGCGACAGCCACAGCAGCAAGCGCCGTGCCTGCGCTTCGACGAACGAAGATTGCGCGGCTTGTGCCATGGCGAACCTCAGTCATCTCACTCGCCGGTGGCGAGCGGCATGGCCTGGAAGCGCGCAGCCACCATCACCGCCACCGCGGTCAGCGGGTCAAGTGGAGCCGCGGCGAGACCGGTAAGGCTCACCGTCACGACCGCGTGACCGGCGCGAAATGCAAGCATGGTCGTGCCCTCCGCGGTCCATCTTCCGGTGAGGACCCGGGCGCCGTCTACGGCCGGAATGGCCGCCGGCAATGTACGGAATGTGAGGCCTGCATCCTCCGCTTGAAGGGCAGTGAAGGCACCGCTCGGAGAGGTATAAAGGTCGATGCGGATCGTGAAAACCTGCGCGCCGGCGGTAAACGAACGTACCACCCCACCCTGCCAGCCGCGCCCGCGGGCGAGTCCGGCCGGGGCTGCGCCGTGCTCGACCGGTCCGAGCCAGGCGCTCCACTGCTCCGGCAGCACAAATGCGCGCTCACCAGCAAGCGCAAACGGTGGCCCGCCCGCCGGCACCGGCAGATCCAGCGCAGCAGGCAGGTACGGATTGAGAGTCCGGTGAATCATCTCCCGGGTGGCGCGCACCGGGCCGCCAGGGGCAGGGGGTGGCTCGGGGGCCGGGCGCTCCACCAGCAGTCGCGCCGCTGCATCACGCTGTGGGTCGTCTCCCGCCGCGTAGCCCGCCGCCGTGCGTGTGTCCGGTACTATTAGGTCGGGCGTGACACCCGCACCGGCGATGGCATCCCCGCCTCGTCCCGACCGCAGTTCAGCGACTGCAATCTGCAGCAGACTGCCATCCCCCAACGGAAACGGAATGATGTGCGTGGCGTTGCCTGTGGTCGGTGTGCCGGCCAGCGCTGCGCGGCCGGAGTCGCGCAGAGTTGCTGCCAGCACCTCGGCAACGCCGCCTGTGCCGCCGTTGACCAGGACCACCAGCGGCGGCTGGTGCAGCAACGGGAGTGCGGCAACCTGGCGCACCCCTGCGGTGCCGTGCGCATCGCGCAGCGAGTAAGCCGCGCCTTCACCAAGGAAGAGGCCCGCAACCTCGGCCATCGCGAAACCGTCACCGCCGGCGTTGTTGCGGAGATCAAGCAGCAGACGTGTAGCGCCGGCGTCCCGCAGCCGCGTCCAGGCCGCCGCCACCTCATCCCCCAGCGCCATCGATCCGGGCACTGCCGGGAAGGCGCGGATGCTCACCTGCCCGCCACCCCCTGGCAACAACGCCTCGTCCAGCAGCGGAAACGCGAACGGGGACGCGGTCAGGGCAAGTACGACGCGGCCCGCGTTGGGCCGGTCAACCGTCAGGCTGAGCGCTGCGCCGGCGGGCCGCTCGAGCAGCCGGTTGAGCGCGGGGCGGGCCAGCGCGGTGACATCGTTGCCATCCACTTCGAGGATCACGTCACCGGGACGCAGCCCTGCCCGCTGGGCAGCGCTGTCCGGCGCGCGCTCCAGCACGATCCACGGAACCCGTTCGGTGAGGCGGACTCCGGCGCCCGTCCCAGACCAACGGCCGGGCGTTACAGGTTCGGCGGCTGACGGGACGAACCTCGCCCCTCCGTCTGGAACAGCGCCGGCCATGGCGGCGATGACGGCGTGTTCCAAGCGTTGCACTGGCGCCTCTGGCGGCAATAGGGCCACGAGTGCCGGCCACGCAGCGACGAAGGCTGCCCATGCCTGCTCCGTATTGCCTGTAAGTGCGGGCACGCCTGGCAACGCGCCGCGGTATCCTTCAGATAGGGCAAGCGTGAGCCCGGCATCCCACGCAGCGGTCAACAGCAGCCGTGCATCTGGCGGCTGGTAGGCCCGCTCCATCAGCAGCGTGAACGCGGTGCGTGTCAGGCGCGGACCGGCAGCCGCCGGCGGCTCCTGGGCCGACGAAGCCTGGCCCGGCAGCAGTAGGGCGACGGCCAGCAGGGCCGCCGGTAATATGACGAGCGGTCTGATTCGGGACATGAGTTCCTCAGACGAACGAGTGTGGAACGAGGGACGAGCCGGAGCCCAAACGGTGGCAGGCCAGCTTCACCGTACTGACAGACGGGGCCGCCGAACAAGACGGACACGGAAGCATTGACGGCTGACGCTAAGCGGGAGACGCTACAGCCATGCGCACACCGCTGCTATCGCTGCTGGCGCTGCTGCTGGGCGGTCTCATCGTCGCGGGCAAGCTGCTGACCGACGGCCTCACGCCGAGCTTCATGCTCGTGCTGGGCGTGCTGCTGGTGTTCGATGGCTTCCTGAGGCTGGCTATCGCCCGCCACCACTAGGCCGCGGGAGCACGCGTTGCTCATCCCCGCCGGGTGTGCTATTCCAACTTGCACGGGTCCAACACCCAGCCTTAGCGCTGAATGGGAGTGAGACGTGACGGCAAACGGCGAAAAGGGCTACAACGGCAAGTTCCTCAACGTGAACCTCTCCACGGGCGAGGTTTCGGTTGAGCGATACGACGACGCCTTCTACCGCACCTATCTCGGTGGGTACGGCATCGGCGCGCGGATGGCGCTGGATCGTATCCCGCAAGGGGCAGACCCGCTCGGGCCTGACAACATGCTCGGCATCTTCCCGGGTGCGCTCACCGGCACACCGCTGTTCGGCCAGCGCTTCCAGGTCGTATGCAAGAGCCCGCTCACCGGCGGTTGGGGCGATGCCAACTGCGGCGGCGACTTCGGCCCGGTGCTCAAGCACGCCGGTTGGGATGGCATTATGGTCTTCGGGCAGGCCACCGAGCCAAAGATGATCCTGATCGACGAAGACCAGGTGCAGATTGTCCCGGCCGGTGAATACTGGGGCATGGACGCCATCGACGCCGAGGATGCGCTGCAAGCGGTCCACGGTAAGAAGGCGACCGGCAAGCAGTGCTCTGTGGCGCTGATCGGCCCGGCGGGCGAGTCGCTCTCGCTGATCTCCGGTGTCTGCAACGAGCGCGGACGGCTGGCGGGCCGCTCCGGCGTCGGCGCCGTGATGGGCTCCAAAAAGCTCAAGGCTATTGTTGTCAACACCAAGCGCAACATCATGCACCAGACCAAGGACACGCTCCAACTCCTGCGCGGTGACCTGAACGACTTCGTCAAGCCGACGCAGGATTTCTTCCGCACCTTCGGCACCACCGGAATCACCGCGATGAGCGCTCAAAACGGCGACTCGCCGGTGAAGAACTGGGGCGGTGTCGGTCAGGTGGACTTCGTAGACGTACAGGGTCTGGCCGGCCCCGTGGTCAACGAGCAGATGGACAAGCACTACGCCTGCTGGCACTGCCCGATCGCCTGCGGCGCCGAGTCCAAAGAGGCCACCGAGTCGGCGAAGGCCAAGGGTTTCGAGTATCCGAAGCACACGCACCGCCCCGAGTACGAGGCGATGGGCGCCTTCGGAACAATGAACCTGATCAATGACCTGGACGCGCTGATTTACGTCAACCACCTCAGCAACCAGTACGGCTTCGACGTGATCTCTGCCGGTGCGACGCTGTCATTCGCGATTGAGTGCTACGAAAACGGCATCATCAACAAAGAAGACACCGACGGCATCGAGCTGCGCTGGGGTGACGCCCAGGCAATGGTGGCGATGCTCAAGAAGATGGGCCGCCGCGAGGGCTTCGGCGATATTCTTGCCGACGGCGTGAAGGTGGCGGCCGAGAAGATCGGTAAAGGGTCCGAGAAGTATGCCATCCACATCGGCGGCCAAGAGCTGCCGATGCATGACCCCAAGCTGCAACCGGAGTACCACACCACCTACAAGCTGGATCCCACCCCAGCCCGCCACACTCAGTACGAGGGCAACCGTCGCTTCGGCCTGATCCCGCCCGCCATCCGTGACCGCTCGCAGGCCACCGGCCGCGGCGCGCACCACAAGGGTGCCAGCGAGTACATGCACGTCGTCAACTCCGCCGGTGCTTGCCAGTTCATCATGATGGCTGCCAACACCGCCCATATCCCGGACTGGCTCAACCATCTCAACGGTTGGGACATGACCAAGGAAGAGTTGATGGTGATTGGCGAGCGCATCGCCAATATGCGCATGGCCTTCGAGGTGCGCGAGGGCGGCAACCCCCGCCGGCGCCACGTCCC
>CAUJGQ010000123.1 GCA_963170165.1 Chloroflexota bacterium
TTGCGCTCACCCAGCAGGTCCGCACGGCCGCACCTGCCGTCAGCCCGGTGATGGACACGGTGAACGGCATGCCCGGCCGCCCCTGCGCCGGTGCTAGCGTGAGGCTGGCGGCCCGCGCGGCGGGCGTGGGGGCGAAACCCGGCCCGGGGAGGACCAGGAAGGTGCTCACCACCGGGTCATCGATGCGGGTACGGATCACGACCTGCGCCACTCCGGGCGGCACGAGCGGCACCACGAATATCCCGCGCACCTCCCCTCGTTCATCCACCGGCACAACGGTGGCCAGCATGTCCTGAACGATCACATCAGCGCGCTGCCCCGGCGTAAATGGCCCGGCGACGAATTGCACCGGTTCGCCCGGGCGCGCCTGCCCCGGTGTAAAGTGGGCGCCGTGCAGCGGCCGTGCGCCGGTGGATCCGGGGGTAGCGGACGGCGAGGGTGACGATGTCGGAGCAGGTGCGGGTGGCTCTTCGGTCACGGGCGAGATGCACTGCTCGGACCAGACATAGTCATCGCCATTTCCATCGACGTGATTCGTGCCACGGTCGTATTTCAGGCCAAACAGCCGCCCCTTCTCCCCGCGCCCGCCCTGGTTGCCGTCCAGCTCCGCTTTGTTGTCCGCCGAGATCGCCTTGGCGTTGTGGATACGGAACGTCGCCTTGCCCGGTAGCTTCGCCTTCCAGGTGAAGACCAGGGTGTAACTATCCTCCCACCGTGCGCCGGTGATCTCCGGGTTGCAGCTGCCGGTCAGTAACGCATCGACCGACAGCAGGCCCGCCTGGAATGGATCGGCGCTGCCATCCATCGCCGCGTCAAAGCGGACGGCGGTGGTCCACTCCGAAGCGGCGGTGTATGCCGTGCCGTCCCGCTGGCCGGTGCGGACGGCGGCCGGGGAGAGGACGGTGCCAGGATCGTGCTCGCCGGGGTCGTAGGTGGGGGTATAGATGTACTTGTGGGTCTTGAAGTCGCTGGCGTTGAAGGCGTCGCCGGCCGAGCGGTTCATGCCCGTGTCCTCGATACCGGCGATCCGGTCCCACAGGCTGGCATTGGCAAACAGTCCGGTGCAGCGGTCGATGAGCTCGGGCGGCCCGATGTACTCCCGCGCCTTGAACGAGGCGGCCATATTGCCCGCCCAACAGGAGTTGATGTGCACGATCGTGTTTGCGTCCTTCCAGCGGCCAGCGATACCCTCCTCGTCCAGCGCAATGGACGGTGTCTTGATGCCAGGGAACAAGGAGTCAACCGGCACCGGGTAGTTGGGGTCCGCGCTCGCCTTGGCCTGGTAGGCGGCCAGTGCGGCATCGCGCTCCGCCTTGGAGCAGAACTCCTCCAGGTCGAGCCCGTGCGAGCGCGTACCGTCGCTGTTTGTCGCCTGCGCACCGTGGCTGCCGATGTACAGCATCGCCGCCTGGCCCGAGGTCTGGAAGAAGCGCTCATAGGTCACGGCCCGGACATCGGTGTTCCCGGCCTTGCAGCGCTTCTGCTCGTAGGTGAAGGATGTGTAGCCATGCAGCGCGGCTGCGCGCTTCACCGAGGTGGTGTCAAACGGCAGCCCCTGGGTCACGAACAGGTAGGCTTTGCGTGTGCGCGCGGTACGGGCGCTGTGGTGGTTCCGTTCGGAGGTCGCGAGGCGCTTGGTTGCCGATGACGGGAGGATGGCCTGCGCCATCAGTCCCGCCAGCGGTGCGTCGTTCAGCACCATCGTGAGGTAGCCGTGCCGCTGATGCTCGGGGAGCCGGGCGGCGGCCGCCAGATCGTCCGCCAGACCAGCAGCGCGCGCCGGAGGGTACTCAGCGATGGCGTTCGCCCCGATCAGCAACGCCCCGCCCGCCGCCAGTAGCGCCCGCCAGCTTTCGACGTATTCCTGCTGTTCGCGCTGCGCCTGCTCGGGCGTCATCTCCGGATGGTAGTGCAACGGAATCAGCGCCTGCCCGCCGGCCGTGTCTGTAACCAGCAGGGCATCGCTCTCGTCACTGACGGTGGCGGTAGCGGGATAGCTGCGCAGCAGGTCCATCAGTGCTGCGCGGTTCGCCGGCGACGGCTCCCGGCCAAGCGCGCGATAGACGATACCTGCCACCTCCGACAGGTCCGTGGCGGATTGCGGCTCTGCCGCCGGTGCTTCGGCGGGAGACACACCGCCCAACGGGTACTCCCGCGCCACCACGCCATTGATCACGATATCGCCATTGCGCAGCTCGACTGCGAATGGAGGTGTGAGATAGGCGCCATCGATCACGACGATACCGGTGTCCGCAGGGAGCGGCTGGGCAGCATGGATCGGCGAATGGCGAACAGGCGCCGCGCTGGCCAGTACGACCATCACCACCAGGGCGGGCAGACGGGGTATCGCCGGCGATCGGGCGCGCATGGGTCCCTTCTGCCGGCCACTGGCAACGGCGGGCGCCATCTGCCTCAGGTGGCCGGTACATCGCCCGCTGGCGGAGCGCCTGTAGTATGGGACTGCGGCCAGGGCGCGTCAACATCGAGTACGGGCAGACCCGCTTACTCCTCGGCGGCCAGCGGCGTCCGCGCCAGGGGGGGACGGGCGGAGCTACCCCGCCAGGCAGGCAGACGGCCGGCACGGCGACGTTCGGCCAGCAGCAGGCCGGCGGCGTAATCCAGCACGAATCCGCAGGCGCCGATAACCATCATCACCGCCACCACTTCGCCGTATGCCAGCCGGTCACGCGCATCGAGAATCAGGTAACCCAGACCGGAGTCTACGCCCAGCATCTCCGCCGGTACGAGGATGATCCACGCCAGTCCCACCGCGAGCCGCAGGCCGGTGAGCATGTGGGCGCGGATGCCGGGCCAGATGATGGTGACGAGCAGCTCCCAGCGCGTCGCTCCCAGACCACGGCCCACCTGCAGCCACCGAGGGTCCAGCGCCGCCACCCCCGCCGCGGTGTTCAGCACCACCGGCCATACCGCGCCAATGGCGATCAGAAAGAACACCGGCCGGTCACCCACGCCCAGCAGGATAATGGCCAGCGGCGTCCACGACAGCGGCGACACCATCCGCAGGAACTGGAACACCGTCCCCGTCAAACGCTGTGCCGGACGGCTGAGGCCCACGACCAGTCCCACCGGCACCCCCACGGCCGCGCTGACTGCCAGGCCGGTGAGGATGCGGCGCAGGCTGGCCAAGGCGTGCGGCCACAGGTCGCCGCTTTGCAGCAATTCCAGCAGCGCCCGCCCGGCCGGCTCCGGCCCAAACCGGCGCAAGAAGCTACCGGCAAACAGCGCAATCCCCGCCCACCACAGCGCCACAAACACACCAATGCCGAGGAGCGGCAGCGAGACGTTACGGAGCCGTTTCATGGTTGCCTCCGGCGGCGGTCAGCTGGGATCTGCCCCTGACCCTCCGCTCCCTCTCACGCTGCGGCGGGAGTGGGAGGTAGATCGCCGCTGACTCGCCCCTACACCACAATTCGTTCCTGCCGCGCCAGGCTCTCGGGGATGCCGAAGGCAGCGGGGCCGCCGGTAGCAGCAATGGCGGCCCGGGCAAAGCGGTCGTCCACGAGCTGCGCGTGCGCTGCCGCTGGGTCCAGCCTGTCGAGAAAGCCGGCGTCGCCCTCCACCACCGTTTCCTTGAGCAGCTTGACCAGTTCGGCAGTATAGGTGGGGAAGGGAAAGGGCTGGAAGTCGATGCGCTTGCTGTTCCACTCTGGGTGGCGAATGGCGGGGCCGTACTGGGCGTGGTCGTAGTGGGTCAGCGCCCGCTCGATCACGGCCTGCGGCTGGGGTAGATAATCGCCACCCGCCTTGGACAGCAGCCGCGCCGACTCCTGGCGGTTGTCGCGGGCAAAGCGCTGTGCCTGCGCCACGGAGGTGATGACCGCCTGTGCCCAGTGCGGCTTGTTGGTGACATCCTCCTCGCGCATGATGACGACGCAGCAGGCATGGTTCTGCCAGACGTCGCCGGTGAAGCGCAGAATCTTGCCGGTCTTGTTCACCTCGGAGGCGGCATTGAACGGCTCGGCGACAATGTAGCCGGCGATGCTGCCGTTAGCCAGCGCCACGGGCATATCGGCCGGAGCCATCACCGTCAGCTTCACCGTGCGGTCGGCCTTTTTGGCGTCGCCCTTGGTGATCGCCTTCAGGCCGTGCTCGCGGAACAACAGTTGCAGCACAGTGTTGTGCACCGAGTACCAGAACGGCACCGCCACCGCCGTCCCGGACAGATCATCGAGGCTGTTGACGTTGTTAGCCACCGTCAGCGCCGAGCCATCGGTGTGGTCCCAGGCCACCACTTTCACCGGGAAGTTCTGACCAAAGCGCATCCAAATGGCGGCGGGCATAAGGATGTGTGCTACATCCACCTGCTTGGACTGAAAGGCCTCCGCTACCTGTGCCCAGGAGCGCAGCAACGTCGGGCGCTCCGGCTGGAGCCCCTGCTCCTGGTAATAGCTCCTGGCATGGGCCAGTAGCAGCGGCGCGGCGTCGGTGATCGGTAGGTAGCCGATCTTGAGGGCTGCCTGCTCGGGCTTGACCGGGGCGGTGGTGGCCGCGGCGGCAGTGGTCGCCTGTGGTGAGGCGGCGGACTGCCCCTTGGTGGGCGCCTCGTCCGAGCCGCCGCAGGCCGCCAGCAGGCCGCCGGCGGTCAAGGAAAGCCCCAGCATCCGGAGCACGTCACGACGTGTGCGGGTGTTCATTGGTGTCCTCTCTGCCCCCTCTCCGGTGTGCCGCGGTCGAGGGCCACAGTGGCTGTCGTTCGGTCATGCGGCGGCATCCCCTATACCGCCATCGCCTCCATCACGGGGTGATAGGCTGCCAGGATCTCCGCGCGCAGCGCACCGTCATCGCCGGTGACAGCCCAGCATCGCGCCAGCGTGCCGGGCGCGGGGGTCATCAGGCCGATGCGGTCGCCGGCGCGCAGCGCTTCATCGACGTCGTGCGTCACCAGCACCGCTGCCAGGCCACGGCCATGGGCTAGCTCTACCAGCCGGTCCTGCAACGCGGCACGGGTGGGCGGGTCAAGCGCAGCGAACGGCTCATCCAGCAGCAGCACAGAGGGGCCGGTGATCAGTGTCCGGGCTAGCGCCACCCGCTGCGCCTGCCCGCCCGAGAGGGCATCGGGGTAGGCGCCGGCCAGCTCCACCAGCCCCACATCGCGCAGCGCCCGCTCCACCGCGGTGCGCGCGCGGGCGGCGCGGTTCGCCTTGTAGCGCAGCCCGAGCGCGACGTTCTCCGCCACCGTTAGCCAGGGCAGCAGCCGCGGCTCCTGGTAGACGATGCCGGTTGGGCGGCGCCCATCGGCAGACGGGGCGATCTCCACCCGCCCGGTGGTGAGCGGCTCCAGCCCGGCGATAGCGCGCAAGAGGGTGGACTTACCGCAGCCGCTGGGGCCGAGCAGCGCAAACACCTCCCCCGCCGCCACCTCCAGGCGGACGCCGGAGAAGACCGGACTGACCTCGTGGCGCCCCTGGTAGGCGCGGGCGGCGTCTAGGACGCGGAGTGCGACAGTTCCCATCGTAGCTGCGCCTCCGTGGGGGCCTGCACCGGCAGGAAGGCCGCCTCGCGCAGCCGCCGGCCGGTGGGGTGGTCTGCCAGGTAACAACGGCCACCTACGGCTTTTGCCTCCAGTGCCACCGCCGTGGTGGCGAAGCGGACAGCGTCCAGCCGCAGCTGCACCAGGCCGCGAACCGGCGTGCCGTGGCCACGGGCGCGGGCCGCCGTACGGATTGTGCAGGCAATCCCGCCGGCCTCGGCCTCAAGCCGTTCCAGGTCCGGGGCCAGCGCGTCACCCGCTGCGCCCGCGCGCAGTACCTTGCGTGCCTCATCCAGCGCCCGCCGGCCCAGCCCCCAGGCGTAGGAGCTCTGCGTCAGCAGGAACGGCCCGCGCACCGCGCCGATGAACGCGGGGAAGTGGTGGCTCACCACCCACTCTTGCCCCAGCCGCACCCCGTCCAGCGTTACCGAGGAGCTGTTGGTCTGTTGCAGCGCCAGCAGCCGGGGGTAAGGGTCGATGCGCACGCCGGGCGCGTCACCAGGTATGGCGACGATGAAGGCCTCTCCGGTCTCCGCGTTGGTGCCGGCAGTGACCATCACCAGGTCGGGCGGAAACAGATTGGATGCCCAGGTGATGCGCCCCTCCAGCGTGACCCCTGCCGTGTCAAACCGGCCGTGCACCGGCAGCGCCGTGCCGCTGACGGCGTGGGCCATGCCTGAAGCCAGCGCCGTGGAGCCTATGTGCTCGGTGCGGGCAACAGAGGGCAGGACTTCCTCGCGCAAGAAGCTCCCGTCCGGGGCGGTGGCGAGGTACTCCAGCACCATCCGCTGGCACCACAGCGAGAAAGCCGTGCTCATATCCGACCAGGCAACGGCGGCCAGCGTTTCGCAGATGCGGTTAAGGTTCGCGTTGGGGTCGCACTCGTCGCCATCGAGGGCGGCGGCAACGAAGGCGATGCCCTCGCGCACGCCGGTGCGGCCGGTGTCCACAGCGGCGGCGCGCGGTTCGAAGAAGGCGCAGATGGTCTCGCGCAGCTCTGCGGCGGGAAGCAGGCTAGAGTGCGACATGCTGTGACTCTTCCAAACGGGTGAGCCGGTCAACCGGCGTCGAGACAATTTGACGGGCGCGGACCACGGCGTCCTCATCGGGGGCATCGTAGAAACAGAGGCACTTGACCATGTCTTCGCGGACATAGGTACGCAGGAAGGTGACTTCGGGAATGCTGGCGTAGAGCGGCGACTTCTCCTGCTTGCGGGCGAGATAGGTGTCCATCGTCAGCCCGGTGGGGAAGTCCCACTCCACCAGATAGCCGGCCGCGCCGCGCCGGGCCTTGACGTTTTCGACGGTGTCGCCCACCAGGCGCACCTCGGCGATCTCGGCCGCCGTGATGCCCGCATCGGTGAGGGCGGCGGTCAGCGCCGTCTGATCGGCATGCTCGACCACCACGAATGCCTTGCCAAATCCGGCAGCCACCTGGGCGTCAATCGCGTCACCGCCGGCGTTGCGCGCCGCCGCGGAGACGCGGTCCAGCAACGCCACCACGGCGCTCCGCTCCGCCACGGCCGGAGCTGTCTCGATCAACCACAGCGCCATGCGTACCCGCCTCCCTTATAGTATACTTTCTGGGTCTACTTCCTGTTGATTCCCCGCTCCTACCTTAGTGTCAGGCAGGCACGCGGTCAAGCCGGGTGCGCGGCGCCACAGATCGGCGGGCTGCCGGTTGCTCGTGGCGCTCCACCTGGATCAGGCCACCGCCACAGCCGGCAGGAGCGGTGCGCCGTCATCGGTAGATCCCTGCCCGCTGCGCTCGCGACCTCACTCCGCGGTAGCGTTGGAGGGGAAGCGGCCCTCATCCCCCACCTGCCCAAGCCGGGACCACCTCGCATCACAACCGCATGGAGAGCTGGCGGAGCCAATCCGGCGTATTGGAGGATGCGCACGGGAACCGGCAGGCGGCTGAAGGGCGTTCCTTGACCGAGAGCACGGATGCAGGAGGGCGGCCGCAGGCGCTACCATCGCCGGTGATGCCCCGCAGCTTCACCTACCGCCGTCGCGATCTGCTCCGCGCTGCCGCCGTGCTTGCCACGCTGGGGTTCGTGGCCCGTGCACGTCCGGCCCGGGCCGATGACGAGGACCCTCCGCCGGAACCACAGCTGGAAGGCGAGCCACCTCCCCCGGCCAGCGAGCCGCCACCGTACGCGGTGCTAGACGGCACACCGCTGGCGCCAGAGGATGCGGCGTGGCTGAACGCCCGCCACCCGCTGGCCGTGATGATCGATAACCTGCCCGGCGACGCGCGCCCGCAGTGGGGGCTGGACCGCGCCGACCTGGTCTACGAGCTGTTGGTGGAAGGTGGCATCACCCGCTTCATGGCGGTCTTTCACCGCCAGGAGGCGGACCGCATCGGGCCGGTTCGTTCCGTGCGCACGCCGTA
>CAUJGQ010000124.1 GCA_963170165.1 Chloroflexota bacterium
CGCCGCTTCCACTGCCAGGCCGTGCACGTAGAAGGCGTCCGAGTAGTCGCCCTTCGCCTGGAGTGCGCCCACCTTCTCGGCGGCCTGCGCGCCCACCGTCACCACTTGCAGCGGCAGCACGTCGATACGGCCGGAGTCCACTGGCTGGAAGTAGTCGGCCAGGCAGATGCGGTCGCGGTCCGGGCGGCGGGGGAAGTGGAAGCGGCTGAGTTCCCGGCTGGTGTCCGGCGCGCCTTCGTCCGTGACGGCGTAGACGATCAGCTCGTTGCCCTGCGATTGGCAGGGGAAGTAGCCGTAGATCACCTTCGGCTCCAGCCAGCCGCTGCGCCGCGCCTCCGCCTCCATCCGCGCCAGCCGCGGGCGGAAGTCCTCTTCAATCAGCCGCTCGTACTCTGCCCCCTTGGCCTTGGCGCCACCCCAGTGCAACCGAAAGAGGGTGTTGAGGTCCATGCACGGGAACAGCTCGTGCAGAGGAATGCCGGTGATCCGCCGCCAGCCCCAGAACGGTGGCTGCGGCACCGCGATATCGAGCCGTGTCTCCGAGCGGCGGGTGTCGGCGGCGGTGGCAGCGGCGCCGGCGAAGGGCGCCACCTGCTTCATGTTGGCGGCGGCCTCCGCCTTGAGCGCGGCGACGAACTGCGGGCGGCCGTCCGGGTCGGCCAGCTTGTCCATCACCTCCAGCCCCTCGAAGGCATCCTTGGCGTAGAAGACGCCGGGGGCGTGGGCGCGGCCCTCCTCCACAAACAGCGCGCGATAGCCGTACTGACGGTTGATCGCCGCGCCGCCGATGATCACCGGGTAGGGCAGCCCGCGCCGGTCCAGCTCCTGCACCAGCAGCGGCATCTGCTTGGAGGTGGAGACCAGCAGCGCCGAGAGGCCGATGGCGTCGGCGCCCACCTCGTTCGCCTTGTCGATGATGGTGTTGATCGGCACCTGCTTGCCCAGGTCGTGCACGGTGTAGCCGTTGTTGGCGAGGATGGTGTGCACCAGGTTCTTGCCGATGTCGTGCACATCGCCGAATACCGTCGCCAGCACCACCGTGCCCTTGGTCGCCCCCGCGCGCTTTTCTAGGAACTGCTCCAGGTGCGCCACTGCCCGCTTCATCACCTCGGCAGACTGCAAGACGAACGGCAGGATCAGCTCCCCCGCGCCGAAGCGGTCGCCGACATCCTTCATCGCCGGCAGCAGCACGCGGTTGAGCACCTGTACCGGCCCCTGGCGGGTGAGCGCCTCGTCAATCGCCGCCTCGATGCCGTCTTTCTTGCGGTGGAGGATCTGGTAGTGGATGCGCTCCTCGATGGAGAGCCCCTCGTAGGGGTTGGCCTTCTCCTCGGTGGGGGCGGCGGTGTGTTGCTCGTAGTAGGCGATGAACCGGGGCAGAGCGTCGTCGCGGTGGTTGAAGATCAGGTCTTCGCACAGCGCCCGCTGCTCGGGGTCGATCTCGAGATACGGCATGACGTGGGCGGCGTTGATGATCGCCGTGTCAAGCCCCGCCTCGACGGCGTGGTGCAGGAAGACGGAGTTGAGCGCCTGGCGGGCGTGCGGCGCCACGCCGAAGGAGAGATTGGAGACGCCGAGCACGGTGAACACCCCCGGCAGCCCCTGTTTCACCCGGCGGATGCCGTCCAGTGTCTCCACGGCGCTGCGCTTGTACTCCTCCTGCCCGGTCGTCAGCGGGAAGGTGAGCACGTCGAAGAGGATGTCGGAGGGTGACAGGCCGTACTCGCGCGTGCAGATGTCGTGAATCCGGCGGGCCACCTCGAACTTGCGCTCGCCCGTCTGCGCCATGCCGGCCTCATCGATGGTGAGCGCCACGACGGCGGCGCCGTGCTCGACGATGGCGGGCAGCAGCCGGTCAATCTTGCGGCGGCCGTCCTCCATGTTGATCGAGTTGACGATGGCGCGGCCGGGGTAGCGCTCCAGCGCGGCGATCTGCACCTCCGGCTCGGTGGAGTCAAACACCAACGGCGCCTCTACCCCCATCGCCAGCTTCTTGACGGTCTGCTCCATCTGTCCTTGCTCGTCGGCCCGCTCGGTGAGGGCGACGGAGACGTCGAGGGCGTGGGCGCTGCCCTCCACCTGCTCGCGCGCCACCTGGAGCACGCCGTCGTAGTCATCGGCCAGCAGCAGCCGCTTGACCTTGCGCGAGCCGGTGGCGTTGACGCGCTCGCCGATCAGCATCGGCGCCGGCTCCTGGCGCAGCGTCACGGCGCGCACACCGGAGGCAATGGCCGGCTCCGGCGGCACGGCCCGGCCCCGGGGGGCGCGGCGGCCGACCGCCTCCACCACGGCGCGCAGATGGGCCGGCGAGGTGCCGCAGCAGCCGCCGACGACGCTGACACCCAGCTCCTCCACAAACTGCTTGTGCGCCGCTGCCAGTTCCTCGGGCGTCAGCGGGAAGACGGCCATGTCGTTGACGTTGATCGGCAGGCCGGCATTGGGGATGACGGCAATCGGTTTGCGCGAGCGCTCGGCCAGGTAGCGCACCGGCTCGCGCATGTGCTCCGGTCCGGTGGAGCAGTTGAGGCCGATGACGTCCACGCCGGGCAGCGCCTCCAGCGTCACCAGCGCCGCCGCCACATCGGCGCCAAACAGCATCTTGCCGGTGACATCGAGCGTCACCTGTGCCTGCAGCGGCACGCGGAAGCCCAGCTCGCGGAACAGCTTGTTCGCGCCCGTCACCGCCGCCTTTAGCTCCAGCATGTCAATCATCGTCTCGATGATCAGCAGGTCGGCGCCGCCGTCCACCAGCCCTTTGGCCTGCTCGTAGAAGACGTCCACCAGGGCGGCATACGGCGTGTTGGAGAGGGCGGGGTCATCGCCGGAGGGGAGCTGCCCGGTGGGGCCGATGGAGCCGGCGACAAAGCGGGGGTGCTCCGGCGTGGCGAAGCGGTCCGCCACCCGCCGGGCCAGTTCGGCGGCGGCGCGGTTGATGGCGTACGTCTTGTCGCGCAGCCCCCACTCCGCCAGCCGCAGCGGCGAGGCCTGGAAGGTGTCCGTCTCCAGCACGTCGCAGCCCGCCTCCATGAAGGAGGTGTGCACCTGCTCGATCACCTGGGGAGAGGTGAGCACCAGCACATCCTTGCAGCCGGCCCACTGGGCGCCGCCGTACGCCTCGGGTGGCAGGTTCATATTCTCGATGGTGGCGCCCATCGAGCCGTCGAAGATCAGGACCCGCTCGGCCAGCGCATCGAGATAGCGCCCGCGCACGGGCAGGCCGGCAATCTTGACGAAGG
>CAUJGQ010000125.1 GCA_963170165.1 Chloroflexota bacterium
CGCCACGGGCCTGATACTCGCGCAGCCTCTCGGTGACGTCGTACCCCGCCTCGGCCCGGATGATGTAACCCCGTGCTCCGAGCTGTTGCCGCAGCATGAAGGCGAGTCCGGGTCCTCCTGCACGAGCCGCCGGTAGGTGGCCTCGCTCACGGGCATGGCCGCCGTCCTTTCGGTCGCCCGGCATCCGGCGGGAACGCGGAGCGCGGAACGCGGAGCGATGACCTGCTCCGGAAGGATGAGGGATGAGGGATGAGGGATGAGGGATGAGGGATGAGGGATGAGAGATGAGAGGGCCTCCTAACCCCTAACCCCCTCGTTCATCGCCTGCCACAGCTTGAGCGGCGTGAGGGGCGGGTCGAGGTGGCGGATGCCGAAGGGGGAGAGGGCGTCCATCACGGCGGAGACGATAGCGGGGACGGAGCCGATGGTGCCGGCCTCGCCCACGCCCTTGAGGCCGAGTGGGGTGATGGGCGAAGGGGTGACGGTGTGGCCGATGCGCAGCGTGGGGAAGTGCTCAGCGCGGGGCATGGCGTAATCCATGAAGGTGCCGCTCAGCAACTGGCCGCCCTCGTCGTACACCACTTCCTCAAACAGGGCCTGCCCCAGTCCCTGGGCAATGCCGCCATGCACCTGCCCGGCGACAATCAGCGGGTTGATCACCGGCCCGCAGTCGTCCACACCCTCGAAGCGCAGGAGTGTGACCGCGCCCGTCTCGCGGTCCACCTCGGCCATCACCAGGTAGGCGCCGAAGGGGAAGGTCATCCCCTGGCTGGCGTAGAAGTGCTGTGCCTCCAATCCCGGCTCCTCCCCGGCGGGCGGATTGGCGTAGGCGCGCGCCGCTACCTGGGCAAACGGCACCCCGCGCTCCGGTGCGCCGTCGGGGAAGATGCGGCCGTCGCCGAACACCAGATCCTCGGCCGGCGTTTCGGTGACGGCGGCGGCGATGCGGCGCATCTTCGCCTCAATCGCCCGCAGCGCCACGTACAGCGCCGAGCCGCCCATGATCATACTGCGGCTGCCAAAGGTGCCTACCCCCTGGGAGACAACCGCCGTGTCGCGCTCGTGCAGGGTGACGGTCTCAGGGTCCACGCCCAGCACCTCGGCCGCCAGTTGCGACAGGGTGGTCTCGTGCCCCTGGCCGTGGGCGGAGATGCCGGTGAGCAGCTCGACCGCGCCTGTACGGTTGACGCGCACCGCGCCGTACTCCCACGCCGCCGCGCCGCCGCCACGATTGGCCGCCGCCGGCCCGCAGCTCTCCACATAGCAGGACAGGCCGATCCCCACCAGCCGCCCGGCGGCGCGGGCCGCATCCCGCTCGCGCACCATCCCCTCGTAGTCCGCCTGGTCGAGCACGGCGTCTAGCGCACCGGCGTAGTTGCCGCTGTCGTAGGTCAGCCCGGTGATCGTGCGGTACGGGAAGGCCTCGGGCGGGATGAAGTTCTTGCGGCGCAGGGTGATCGGGTCCATGCCCAGCTCGGCGGCGAGCAGGTCCATCGCCCGCTCCATGAAGTACACCGCCTCTGGCCGCCCGGCGCCGCGGTAGGCCGCCGTCGGCGTCTTATTCGTCAGCGCCTCCGTCAGCATCACCCGTGCGGCGGGCACGGCGTAGCAGTTCGTCACCAGCCGGACGGTGTTGCCGTGCAGCCCGGCGGTGGACAGGTCGCAGGTGTGGCCCAGGTCGGCGATGATGTCCAGCTTGAGGCCGAGCAGCGTACCGTCACGCCGTGCTGCCAGCTCGATGTACGCGACCTGGCCGCGGCCGTGGTTGGTGCCGGTGAAGGCCTCGGAGCGGCTTTCGATCCACTTCACCGGCCGGCCGAGCCGCATGGCGAGGAAGCAGGCCAGTGCCTCTTCGTGGTAGACATTGCCCTTGGCGCCAAAGCCGCCGCCCATCTCCGGGGCGATCACGCGGATGTTGCCCTCCGGCAGCCCCGTCAACTCGGCGAGCAGGCCGCGCATCCGGTGAGGCGCCTGAGTGGTGGCGTGTACCGTCAGTTGCCGGCTCCACGGCTCGTACGCGGCCACCACGCCGCGCGTCTCGATGGCAGAGGGAGCGAGGCGGGCACAGGTCATCCGCTGCCGCACCACGACGTCCGCGGCGGCGAAGGCGGCGTCTACGTCACCGCCACCGTGAGGCGCCTCCAGCACGATGGCATTGCCGGGGAAGTCATCCCACAGCTGGGGGGCGTCCGGTTTCAGCGCTGCCTCTGGGTCGGCGACGGCGGGCAGCGGATCGTAATCGACGGTCACCGCTTCCACCGCGTCGGCGGCGCGGTAGCGGTCTTCGGCCAGCACGGCGGCAACGGCTTCTCCTACCTTGCGCACCTTCTCCCGCGCCAGCAGGTAGCGGGGCGGCTGGCGATAACCGGGGTTGGGCGGGAACGCCGGCGCAAAGTCAGCGGCCTCCTCCCCGGTGACGGCGGCCACCACGCCGGGCAGCGCCAGCGCCGGCGCGACATCGATACCGCGGATGACGGCGTGGGCGTACGGCGAGCGCACGAAGCTCAGGTGCAGCATCCCCGGCAGGGTGATGTCATCGATGAAGGTGGCACTGCCCGTGAGCAGCTTTGGGTCTTCTCGCCGCTTGACCGGCGTGCCCAACCACCGCGCGTGAAGAAATGGCCCCGTCTCCGCCACCGTTGCACCCCTCGCAGCAGGTGGCCGCATTGTACCGGACGGGCAGCGGGCAGCGGGGGCTCTCCCTCACCCCCCAAGCACAGGCTCGCGCGGGAGACCGTGCCCCTTCTCACCCTTGGTTCCTGACGGCGCGTGTCCGGATACCGGTTACCACGCTCGGCCGGCCGGTGGGACGATGGCGCTGCAACGTGGTTCCCGCTGCTAGCGCAGCAACTCCACCTCGCCGGGCGGCACATCCTCCACCAGCAGGCGGCGCTCGGCCAGAAGGGTGGCGAGGGCGGCGCGGTCCATGACGTTGTCGCCGGAGGAGTACTCGGTCGTAAGGGCGGCGGGCTGCTCAGGGCCGCGCAACTCCGGCAGTATCGGGCGGATGACGTAGTATGCGCCGCGGGCAATGGTGCGGTGCTTTTCCTCATCAGAGACGAGAATCTCATCCACCTTCTCACCGGGGCGGATGCCGGTGACGGTGATGGGGATGTCGCGACCGCCGATCAGCGTGGCGGCCAGGTCAATCACGCGGGCGGCGGGGACGCGGGGGATGTACGTCTCGCCCGGCTCGGCCTCCCGCACGGCGG
>CAUJGQ010000126.1 GCA_963170165.1 Chloroflexota bacterium
AGATCCGCTGCCTGCGGGCTTCACCGAGACAGGAATGGAGCTCCCAGAGCCGGGCGAGCAGGCGGAGCGCAATTTGTTTGTCCTGACGCTCGTCTACCGTTTCAGTGACGGAACTGAAGTGCGGGTGGCACAGCAGCCTGCCGGCCTCAACACCGCCGTCTTTCCTGCCTGGCAGCAGTGCGCCGCAGACCGGTGGCCGCAGCCGGGCAGGTGCGTCGCCTGGGCACACCGCGGCGCGTACGTGGTTGTGTGGAGCGACACGGCTTCCCTGGATACTCTCCACGCGTTCGCACGGGCTATTGATCCGAGCCGCCCCTGATCAGACGGAGCATGCGCTTCAACCGCCGTCGCCGGGCGGCCAGGTCCTCGGTGGTGAGCGGCCCGCCGTCCTCCGGCGCCGCACGGTGGCATAGCCGGTTACGGCGCTGCTTTCCCGCAGCGGCGCAACCAGGGACGATGAAGGCAAACCACCAGGGAGCAGGAGCACATGAACCAATTGGAAGAGGGGACCGCGCTGACGCTGGACTTTGACAAGCTGGCCAAGGCGGCGGAGGTGGGCGGCGTGCTGCCCTGCGCCGTCCAGGATGCCGGCACCGGCGAGGTGATCCTCGTCGCCTACGTCAACGCCGAGGCGCTGCGTGTGGCGCTGGACACCCGCAGCGCCGTGTTCTGGAGCACCTCCCGCAACGAGCTGTGGGAGAAGGGTAAGAGCAGCGGCGAGACCTTCGACCTGCTGGAGGTACGCGTCAACTGCGAGCAAAACTCGCTGCTGTATATCGTCCGCCCCCGCCGCGGCGGCATCTGCCACACCAAGAACCAGCAGGGCCAGCCCCGCAACTGCTACTACCGCCGCCTCGACTTCGCCACCGGCGCGCTGGTGAATCTGAACCCCTAACCAGGGCCGGGAGCGCGGGCCACGCCCCCCGCTACGGCTGCGCCGGCTAGGGACGAAGACCCCCCGCTCGCTCCGCGCGCGACCGTCTGCCCGGAGGTTTCACCAGGAGGTTGAGCGCGCGACCCTCCGGCCAGGGGGGATTAGGGGGGTCCGGCTCCCTCTCCGTAGCCAATACCCCCCCGCTCGCTGCGCTCACGACCCCCCTGCTAGGGGGGTGAACGAGGGGGGGGCGGCGCTCACGACCTTCGACTCGGGGGGTGCACGACGGGGGGGACGCCCGCCCCTCCTTCGTTTTCCCCCCTAGCAGGGGGGATGCCCGCAGGGCAGGGGGGTCCGGCCGCCGCAGGCGGGATGCCCGCCGGGCAGGGGTCCGGCCGCCGCAGGCGGGATGCCCGCCGGGCAGGGGTCCGGCTACGGCTCGACGATGGCGGCATGGGCGAGGTTACTGATCTGGTCCAGGCGGACGGAGTGCCAGGGCTCATCGGCGCGGGCGTTGGACAGATAGGTGAATGACACGCCGGAGTCTGGATCGGCCCAGGAGTACGAGCTGCCGGCGCCGCCGTGACCGAAGGTGTTGGGCGCGGCCAGCGTGCCCAGCCCGCGGATCGTCGGGGTGAGCCCGCGCAGATGGGGGCCGATACCACGGTGCATCGGCATACCCATGTTCTCGTCCACGCGGTCCCCGGTGTGGTTGCGTATCGCGTACTGGCACACCCGCGGCGACAGCACTCGCCGGCCGCCAAGCGTGCCGCCGTTGAGCAACATCTGATAGAAGGCCTGCATCCCGGCCGCCGTGGCATAGCCGCCGCCGCCGGGCACCCCGGCCGTCCGCCACGCCTCGGCACGCATATCCAGGTTGGGGGCCATGGTCCCTTCCTGGGCCGTGTGCATGTCGGCGCAGCGCGCGAGCTGCCCCTCCGGCACCCCCACCAGCACATCTTCTATCCCCAGCGGACCAAGCAGGTCCTCGCGGATCACCTGCCGGAAATCCCGCCCGGTGACGGCCTCAATCAGCACCGCCGCCACCCAGTGGGCGGACAGGCCGTGATAGGCCACCTTGGAGCCCGGCGTCCAATCCAAGGTAAAGTCGCACACCACCTGGCGCAGCCGCTCGTGATCGGCCCAGGCCTCCGGCCCGACGGTGGCCGAGGGAAAGCCGCCCTGGTGCGTCAGCACCTGCAGCACCGTTACCTCGCCCTTGCCGTTCTTTTCGAAGCCGGAAACGTGATCGGCGATGCGGTCAGCGAAGCGGACGGCGCCCTGATCAACCAGCTGCCACACCGCCGCCGCCACGATCACCTTGGTCTGCGAGAACAGCAGCCACAACGTGTCATCGGTGGCGGCCTGCGCCGGGTCGGTGGAGGAGCGGCCGAAGGTGTGCAGCGCCACCAGCCGGCCGTTGCGCGCCATGGCGAACTGCGCGCCGGGGTAACGCTCCTCGGCGATATGCCGCTCAATCAGCGCAGACATCTGCGCCAGGCGGGCCGGGTCGATACCGAGCGTGGCGGGGTCCGCGACGGGCAGGAGCGGGCGCGGCGGTGCAGCGGTCATCGGTCATCCTCTCAACAACGTCCCGCGGCGCAACACCGGGGCGTTCGTATGGTAGGCGAGCGGTCCGCTATCAGCTATCCGCTACGGCCGGGGCGGTTCCCGGTTTGCCGCTCTTGCCTCGTGCCACGATATGGACGGCCGCTGACGGTTGGCACGACAGTCACCGGCAGAAATGCAAGACTACCGCTATCTTTGCTATAGTTCGCGTACGATGATGAGGGAGACCCCGGCATGAGCCACCGAGCCCGGCGGCTATGGAGCAGCGCAGTCGTGGTGGGTGTGCTGCTGGCGGCGCTGACGGTAGCCGGGCTGTCCGCCGCCGGCGGCGCCCCCCCGGAAGAACCGGCCGCTACCCCCGCGCTCCCCACCGCCCCGGCCGGCTTTGCCCCGTACATCCACCGCGCCAGCAGCGCCGCCGCCGACCCGGTGAACCTCATCTTCATCGGCGCGGACCCAGACACCGTCAGCCTGCTGGTGCAGGAACTGCTCGGCTGGCGCCTGATCCCCGGCAGCCCGATGTCGTTCTTCATCGCCGGCCGGGCGCGTACCACCCGCTGGCAACTAGGGGCCGACCTGCCCAACGGCTACCGCTACCATATCCGCATCCAGGATGTGCAGGCCGAAGACGGCCAGAGCTACGTGCTGGCCGCCATCCACCGCGACGACACCGTTGCCTGCGGCCATGTCGGCCGGGGCTTCGATGAGACGCGCGACCTGCTGGGCGCCCGCTTTGCCGAGGCCGGCTACCCCGTCCACCGCGTCCGCCTGGGCAACGCCCACCCCGGCCGCCACTGTGACGGCTCGCTCACCGGCGGCGACGGCAGCGCCCTGCTGGTTGATCTCACGCCGGAGTAGCAGCCGGCCCTCCGGACACGCACGGTCCGCGGCCCGGCTGCTCCGCGAGGAAAAGCGGCGGCCGGCGGGGGGCCGTGTTGCTGCTGGGCTCCATCCCCGCCCGCCGCCGCGCCATGCCCCTCGCTGTACCCCCGCTCCTGCCAAGCAGCAGCGCAGCGGGGGCCAGAAGGTGCGGTTGATCTGTGCGGGCCGGTGACACCACCGGCACACGGTTCCCCCTCCCCCGCTTGGCGGGAGAGGGGGCGAGGGCGGGCCCCCGTTACCGGTCTTCGTTGAACCACAAGGTGTGGCACGTCCGGTCGCGGTTGCGGCCAAACTCGATGTAGCGCGCATTCACGTGCGACGCCGAGGTGTTGCCGCCGGATAGGGCATAGTTGGTGGCCGTCCAGAACAGGCCGCATGGATTGTTGCGGCGGCTGGTGAAGTAATCACCAAAGCGCCCATCCGAGCGGTTGTGTGTGCCGGAGGCCGTCAGGAACACCGTGCCAAAGAAGCCGAAGCCGGAGGTGTAGTCGTCATCGACGCCCACATACCCCTGCGCCGCTGTGCCGCCGCCGCCGGCCCGGCCGCCGCCGGCAATGGACAGGCCGAGGTCGCCGCGGTCATTGACGCCGACCACCGGGAAGCCAAAGCACATGCCGGAGTTGTGGATATGCGGCTGGGCGATCAGCGCTTTGTCGGACTCACGCACCACCGCCGAGTGCACGTGCCCCTGCGGATGGCTGCTGTCGTTGCCGACATTCCAGTAGAACGAGATGCGGTTAGCTCCCACCGCTCCGCGCAGGCGGAAGCCGGCGATACTCCAAGCCGTGGAGCGCTCGATGAAGTCGAAGTTGCCGGTGCCACCGCGGCAGTCCGGGTTGACGAACGCCGAGGAGTGCGACAGCGTCTTCAGCACGCTGGAGACCGAGGTGCTGCTCTCCGGCCAGGAGAAGATGCGCAGCGTGGTTGCGGATTCGATCCACGCCCAGTACATCGTCTCGCGCGCGCCGTCCACCGGCACCACCACCCGCTGCGCGCCGCCTGGGCCGCTGCTGGAGTAGGTGTTGGTGCTGGCCGTCACGCAGTCCGCCATCTGATCGATGTTGAACCGGCGCACCTGGTGCACCGCCCCACCGCTGGTGGGGACGTTGTTGGTGGCCAGATACAGGAAGTCGTTGCTCAGGCCCAGATGCGGGTAATCGGGCAGAATGTTGTTGGCCGTGCCCGCCGGGTCGATGGTATACGAGCAGTTGTTGCCCAGGTTCATCTGGCGGCGGACATAGATGCGCACCACACCATTGGTGGCCGAGCTGTTGATGAACAGGATCAGGTAGAAGGTGACGCCCCGGCCCTGATCGTAGATCACGTCCGGGTCGCAGCAGACAATCGATGCGTCCGACGGCCCGGTGCCGAAGCTGACGCTGGTGTAGGTGGCGCCGTTGTTGGTCGAGTATCCGGCGTAGGTGTTGCCCATGTAAAACGCATGGCGGCCTTCACCCACCGCGGCCGGTTCGGCCAGCGTGTTGCTCACGCTCTGCGCCAGTGTGTTGCGGTTATTGACCGGGATGACGACGGTCGAAGGTGTGCCGTGGAACTCGCCGGCCACACCTGCCGCTGCCGTCTCGTCAGACCGGTCACCGGCATCGGTCTCCGGACGGCCGCTCCCGGCCGCGGCGTTGGCCGCGGCAGCCATCTGCTCGCGCCGCTCAAACAGCCGCTCGCGCGCCGCCTCCGCTACCGAGGCCTCGATATCCGGCCCCTCGGCCAAGTCGGCCTCGCTGTCCGGCGAGATTTGCCCGGTCTGGCTGGTGGTGCCCGGGTCACCCCGCTGAGCGGTGATACTGGCCGTGTTGTAGGACAGCACTGCCAGCACCGCGACCAGCAGCCCCGCCCACATGATGCGCTTGTTCAGATACCGCATACCCGTGCGGCTCCTTTCCCCTGGTTCGCACTCCGCCTTCGCCCCGGGCGTTCCGGCCCGGCGCGTCCCCAACAGGCCTCGCGCGCAGGCTCACCCCCTTTCGCTCTTCCATCCCCAATTACCGGCGCCAGCGAGCATACGTCCGCCTGTGCGATACGTCAAGCTACGGATTACACGATATCGTATAATCACTATGCAGCCCATCTGTCACCAACGCTCCACACCGGCTCAACGCCTCTTCCGTCACGTCTGCGCCTCGGGCATCCTGGGCACAGCTTGTCCCATGCCCGAGGAGGCGCCGATGCCGGCCGAGACGATCTTTGCAGGCGGGAGCATCGTCACCGTCAGCGACAGCGGACCGGCGCGGGTGGAGGCGCTGGCCGTGACTGGCGGCCGCATCTCCGCCGCCGGCGACTGTGCGGCGGTGCTGGCGCAGCGCGGGCCGCACACCCGCATGGTGGACCTGGCAGGTGGAGCGCTGCTGCCCGGGTTCGTCGAGCCGCACGGCCATCCCTTCGGCATGGCGCGCACCGGCGCGGGCATGGTGGATATCAGCCCCTTCACCACGCCGGAGGCCGCCGGGGTGCAGGCGGCGCTGCGCGCGGCGGTGGCCGCGGCCCCGCCGGGACAGTTCATCCTGGCGCGCGGCCTAGACCCGCTGCTGCATCGCGGGCTGCGCCTGCCGGCCATGGCCGAGCTGGACCGGCTCGCGCCCGCCAACCCGCTGATGATCATCACCAACAACGGCCACGCCGCCTACGCCAACCGCCGCGCCTTTGACCTGGCCGGCGTCTCCGCCGCCACGCCCGACCCCCACGGCGCCCGCTACCTGCGCGACGCCGCCGGCGAGCTGACCGGCGCGATGGAGGAGAGCGGCGCTATCCGTGCCATCTCGGCCGCTGCGTTCGTCGCGGAGGATGACACCCGGCTGACGGCGGCGCTGCGCCGGAGCTTCGCCACCCTGGCTGCCGCCGGCATCACCACCACCAGCGACCAGGGCTGCGCCGGCAAGATGTTTGACCTCTATCAGCAGGTGGCCGCCGAGCCGGGCACACCGGTGCGGGTGCGCGCTTACGAGCTCCAGCGCCCGGAGACGGCTGCGACCCTGCCCCCCGGCGCGGGCACGCCCATGTTCCGCCAGATCGGCGTCAAGTTCATCGCCGATGGCTCCCCCTGGGTGGGCAATATCGCCTGCTCCCGCCCCTACCGCGACACCCCCACCACCCGCCAGGCGATGGGCCTGCCGCCGGGGCACTGCGGCCCGCTCAACTACCGCGATGACTGGCTGACGGCGGCCGTCACCGCCTACCACGCTCGGGGCTATCAGGTCTCCATCCACAGCCACGGTGACCGCGCCCAGGACCAGGCGCTCGATGCCTTCGCCGCCGCGCTGGCCGCGCACCCGCGCGCCGATCACCGCCTGCGCCTGGAGCACTGCGGCATCATCACCGATGCCCAACTGGCGCGGGCCGCGGAGCTGGGCGTCACCATCTCCTTCTTCCCCTCCCACGTGCATTACTGGGGCGATGTGCTGCCAGAGATGTTCGAGGCGGAGGTAGCGGAGCGGTGGTGCCCGGCCGGCTCGGCGGCGCGGGCGGGCCTGCGCTTCTCCTTGCACAACGACTGCCCGGTGACGCCGCCATTGCCGCTGCTGAACATCCAGGCTGCCGTTACCCGCCGCTCCCGCTCGGGCCGCCTGCTGGGCGCAGAGCAGCGGATCGACGCCGCCCGCGCGCTCCGCGCCTGCACGCTGGACGCCGCCTACCAGCTGTTCATGGATGACGAGACCGGCAGCCTCGACCCCGGCAAGCGCGCCGACCTGGTGTGGCTGGGCGCCGACCCTACCGCCGTCGAGCCGGACACCATCGCCGCCATCCCCATCCGCGCCACCTATCTGGACGGGCGGCAGGTATCCGGGCTGTGACGGTCCCCTGCTCCCCCTCCCGGCTGGTACGATCCGCCCAGGCGGCGCACACCGCGCGGCCGGACCACCGATGGAGCCACGATGACTGCGCTTGCCGGCACGGCCACGGCGCTACCCGTTGCCGATCACCACGACCTGATCCGCGTGCGGGGCGCGCGCGTGCACAACCTCAAGGACATCAGCGTCGATATCCCCAAGCGGCGGCTGACGGTATTCACCGGCGTCTCCGGCTCCGGTAAGAGCTCGCTGGTGTTTAGCACGATTGCCGCCGAATCGCAGCGGCTGATCAACGAAACCTACAGCGCCTTCCTGCAGGGCTTCATGCCCGCCCTGTCGCGGCCGGAGGTGGACCTGCTGGACGGCCTGACGGCCGCGATCATCGTTGACCAGGAGCGGCTGGGCGCCAACGCCCGCTCCACCACCGGCACCGCCACCGATGCCAGCGCGCTGCTCCGGGTGTTGTTCAGCCGGCTGGGGCAGCCGCACATCGGCTCCTCCCAGGCCTTCTCCTTCAACGTCCCCTCGGTGCGGGCCTCCGGCGCGATCACCGTCGAGCGGGGCGCCGGCCAGACCGTGGCCAAGACCTTCTCCCTCACCGGCGGCATGTGCCCGCGCTGCGAGGGCATGGGCTCCGTCACC
>CAUJGQ010000127.1 GCA_963170165.1 Chloroflexota bacterium
GGCCGTCTCGCCGGTGCGGTTGATGTACTGCTGGATGGCCTCGGGGGTGTAGGTGTGCTGATACGGGTTCAGCGGCGTTCCCGGCGCGCAGGTCTCCTCGCTCAGGGCAGGCAGGCTCATGGGTTCGCTCCTTGCGGTCCGTGTGTCAGCGTGGCTGGGGGCGCTACCTCGTCCCCCGCGCCGCGCGCGCCATCAACCAGGTAGGGGCCGCGGGGGATGGTGGCCGTGCCCTGCGCCGTGGCCACCGGGCCGAAGAAGCGGCGCTCGGCGAGGACGGGGCAGGCCAGTAGCTCGGTGGTGGTCTGGACATGGCCGAAGGTGAGGCGGGCGGCGGCGGCGGCGTCCACCCACGCGGCGGCGGTGCGTTCCTGCAGGCGCGGGACGATCAGCGATTGGTGCTCCTCCCAATTGGCCATGCGGTCCTCCTGGGTGGCGAAGCGCGGTTCGGCCAGCTCGGGGATGCCGAGCAGGGCGGCCATCGCCTTATAGTCGGCGATGCCGGGGGCGGAGGGGCCGGCGTACACCCAGCGGTCGGCGGCCCGCTCGATGCGGGTCATCCCCGCCACGGCGCCTTCGCGCGCGGGGATGACGCCGGTGTAGGCGTATTCGGTCAGCGCTGGGGTGACAAGCGCGCTCACCGCTTCCTGCTTGGACAGGTCCACCGTCACGCCGCCGCCGCCGAGCAGCGCCGCGCGGGTGGCGACTGCCGCCAGCAGGCCGCTGGTCATCTGCGCCTGGAAGGGGGCGAGCTGCACCGGCGGGCGGTGGTGCTGGCCGGTGAGGAACAGCATCCCCCCCGCTGCCAGGTTCACCAGCTCGCTGCCCTGCCGGCCGGCGTACGGGCCGTCTTGCCCCCACTCGCTGATGCGCGTCAGCGTCAGGCTGGGGGCGGCCGCGCGCAGGCGCGCCTCGGTCAGCCCCAGCGCCGCCAGCGCGCCGTCTTCTACCAGCACATCGGCGGCGCGCGCCAGTGCCATGAGGTCTGCTCCGGCTGGCGCTGCTGCCTTGCCGGTGTCCAGCACCTCCAGCGGGTAGCCCGGCGCTTCGTCCGGCGCGGCCGTGGGGACCGCCACGCGCGTCACGGTGCTGCCAGACAGGCCCAGCAGGTAGGCGCAGAACCGCCCGGCGATGGTGGTGGTGATATCGAGGATGCGCGGAGCGGGTGCGAGCGCATGCCCCCCCGCCGCGCTGCGTTCGGCTGCTCCCGGTTCTGCGGGGCGCATGGGGGCGGGCGGCAGGGCTGGCCAGCAGGGCTCGGCGTCCACACCGGCGATGAGCTGCCACTGCCGCATCCGCGCCAGGAACTCCGGCGGCTGTTTGCGCAGCACGGCGGGCGGTGGCGCGGATGGCTCCCCCGCGACACCGGCGGCAATCAGCGCGTCGATGGCGGTGTCATCCATGCCCAGCCAGCGGCGCAGCACCCGGCGGGTATCTTGGCCTGCAGCCGGCGCCTCGCGCAGCGGCGGGCGGGGCGCATCACCGAAGCGGAAGGGCGATGCCCCGTGCGGGTGCGCCGGGTGGCCGCCGAGCGGCGCATCGTGCGGCACGAGCGTGAACGCCCCGCGGTGGAGCAACTGCGGGTCGTTCAGCACGTCACGCGCGTGGCTCACCGGCGCGGCGGCGATACCTGCCCCCTGGAGCAGCGCTGCCGCCTGCCCGGCCGTGCGCGCGGCAAGCCAGTGGCGCAGGGCGGTGTCAGCGGCAGCCGCCCCCGCTTCTCCGTTGAGCAGGTGGCGCAGCGCCGCCTCCTGGCCTGCGCGCACCGTTACCGCTACCCACCGTTCCGGCTCCCCGGTGGGGTATACGTCTTGGAGGACGGCCGCGGGGTCGTGGTTGGCGCGGCGCGGTTCTGGCGCGCCGGTGAGGGATGAACGGGCGAGCGGCAGCAGCAGGTGATGGGCGAGCGCCTCGTACATCGCCAGGTCGATGCGCGCGCCGTGGCCGGTGGCGCGGCGGCGGTGCAGCGCGGCCAGGATGGCGAGGGCGGCGTAGAAGCCGGAGATGTTATCGGCGTAGACGACGGTGCCGGGGCGGGTGGGCGGCTCCTCGGGGTAGCCGGTCGATTGGGCGTGGCCGGCGGCGGATTCGATGCCGGGGCCGTAGGTGGGCCGTTCGCTCCAGCGGCCGGTCTGGCCGTAGCCGCTGAGCGACAGCATGATCAGCTCTGGCTGCTCCTTGACCAGCTCGTCATACGTCAGCCCAAACTGACGCTTGACGCGGGGGGTGTAGTTCTCGACCACCACATCCGCTGCGCGCACCAGCCGCCGGAACAGCGCTTGCCCCTGCTCGTTACGCAGGTCCAGCGCGATGCTCAGCTTGTTGCGCACCAGGTCGTTGGCCAGGTAGCGCGGGCGCGCGGCGGCCCGGGTGGCGGCATCGACACGGATGACCGTTGCCCCCAGGTCGGCCAGCAGGCGCGTGGCCATGGGCAACGAGACGGCCTGCTCCCAGGCGAGGATGGTCACGCCGGCCAGCGGCTGATACGGCTCGCTCATGCTTGCCCGCTCACGTTGACGGTGGCGCTGCCGATGGCGGCGACCTCGCCTTCTGGCGTCACGACGCGCATCTCGATGGAGAGGCTGTCGCCGTTGCGCGCGATGATGGTGCCGTCGACGGTGACGTCGGCGCCCTCGTACACCGGGCGGCGCAACCGGCCGGCGAACGTGCCGTGCTGCAACGCCGCTGCGCCGTAGGCCTCGTACAGCAGCCGGGTCATGTAGCCCAGCACGGTGACACCGGGGACAAAGCCGCCCCGATAGCCCATCTCTTTCGCCTTCTCGTCGTCGTGGATGCTGCCCTTGGCGGCGGCGGCGCTGTTGATGGGCGTGATGCGGATCGGGCCGATGGTCGCGCCGGGGGTGACGGTGGCTGGCATGTGCTATCTCCCGCGTAGTCTGGGGTCGAGCTGGTCGCGCAGGGCGTCGCCCAGCAGGTTGAAGGCGAGCACGAGGATCAGGATAGCGAGGCCGGGGAAGATGGACAGCCACGGCGCGCGTTCCAACAGCGGCGCGCCCTGGTTGAGGGCGCTGCCCCAGGTGGGGGTTGGTGGCTGCACGCCCACGCCCAGGTAGCCAAGGCTGGTCTCGGCCAGCACGGCGAAGCCAAGGCCCAGGGTGGCCTGGACGATGATCGGTGACAGGGTGTTGGGCAAGATATGGCGCAGCATGATGCGCAGGTCTGACGCGCCCGTTGCCCGCGCCGCCGCCACGTAGTCTTGCGTGCGGATGGAAAGCACCTGCGCGCGCATCAGCCGCGCGTACAGCGGCACGTACGTGACGCCGATGGCGATCATCACGTTCCCCAGGCTGGGCTTGAGCACGGCGACAATCGCCAGCGCCAG
>CAUJGQ010000128.1 GCA_963170165.1 Chloroflexota bacterium
TGGGGGCACCGCGATGGAACGCCATGACGCCTGGACGATTCTGTCCGATTACACCAAGACCGACGCGCTGCGCAAACACGCGCTGTCTGTGGAGGCAGTGATGCGCCAGGCGGCCCGCGAATGGGGCGGCGATCCGGCGGTATGGGGGGCCGTGGGGATGCTCCATGACTTCGATTACGAGCTGCACCCTACAGAGGCGTCACATCCAATGCTGGGTGCAGGCATCCTGCGCCTACGGAGTGTGCCCGAGGATATCGTGCATGCCGTGCTGTGCCATGCGCCATTTTCCGGCGCCATCCCGCAGCAGCTCATGGACAACATGATTCTGGCCTGCGATGAGCTTACTGGCTTCGTGATCGCTGCCACACTGGTGCAGCCGAACCGCAGCCTATCCGAGCTGAAGGTGCCATCGGTCAAGAAGAAGCTGAAGGACCGCGCGTTCGCCCGCTCCGTGCGCCGCGAGGATATTCACCTTGGCCTGGAGCGCATTAGCGCAGACCTGGACGCACACATCGCCTTCACCATCGCGGCGCTAAAGCCAGTGGCGCATGAGGTGGGCGTCAATCCCTGATCCCGGTAGCCACCGCGCCCGCTGGGGGTCATGGCGGCCACCGGCCGGCTAGCGCGTGCCACGCAGGCGGGGGTCGAGCAGGTCGCGCAGGGCGTCACCGAGCATGTTGAAGCCGTACACCGTCAGACTGAGAAACAGTCCGGGGAACACGGCCAGCCACCAAGCCTGCAACATCCAGCGACGGCCGGCGCCGGCTAGCATCCCACCCCAGGTAGGGACATCCGGCGGCACGCCCAGGCCGAGGAAGGAGAGCGTCGATTCCGCCAGGATGGCGCCACCGAGGCCGATACTGGCGAGGGTGAGCGCCGGCGCCATGATGTTCGGGACAATGTGCGCGAAGATGATGCGCTGGTTTGACGCGCCCAGTGTCCGCGCCGCCTCGACATACGGCATTGCGACGATTGAGAGGGCAGCGCTGCGGATGATGCGCGAGCCGCTGACGGCACCGCCGATTGCGATGGCCAGAATCACGTTCTTCACGCTCGACCCCAGCACCGCAACGATGGTCAGTACCAGGATCAGGCCGGGCAACGCCTGGATCGCATCGACAAACCGCTGCGTGATGGCGTCGAACCAGCCACCAAAGTAGGCAGAGCCGACGCCAATGATGATCGCGGCCGTGGTCGAGATCGCAACGGCCGAAAGCCCAACGGTCAGCGAGATGCGGGCCCCATGAATGATGCGGCTGAACATGTCGCGGCCTGCGTTATCCGTCCCCAGGAAATAGGTTGCGGACGGTGGTTTGAGCCGCTCTGAGGCGACGATCTCCTGGTAGTCGTAGGGCGACAGGACATCGGCCAGCACCGCAAGCAGCGCCATGCCCAGGATGATGATGCCGCCGATCAGGCCCAGGGGCTTGCTGCGCACCAGCCGCACGACGACGTCCCACCAGTACGATCGGTGCCTGGTGGTGACCGCGCCGGCGCTCAGGACTTCCTGTCCGCTCGTCACGCTCGCCATTACTTCTCTCCTGCGACCGCCATCACGACTAGGAGAGCCGGATGCGGGGGTCGATGACGCCGTACGTGACGTCGATGATGATGTTTGTGAGCAGCACGGTCAGCGCGATGAACAGCGCCGTTGCTTGGACTGCGGGATAGTCGCGGAACAGGATCGCCTGGAAGTAGAAGCGGCCGATGCCAGGGATACTGAAGATCGACTCCATCACGACCGTGCCGCTGACCACAGCCGCCACCTGCAAGCCGATCACCGTCACGACCGGTATCAACGCGTTGCGGAGGGCGTGGCGGATGATGACTTTACTTTCCGTCAGCCCTTTGGCGTTAGCCGTACGGATGTAGTCCTGACGGAGCACTTCTAGCATCTGATTGCGCATCAGACGCATCGTTGTGCCGGAAAGGCTCAACCCGAGGAGCAGGGCCGGCCAGAAGAAGTACTGGAAGTGCTTGACCGGATTCTCGCTGAGCTTGACGTACGTGAGTGGTGGCGACCATCCCCACCAGATCAACGGAAAGACGAGCAGGAGCGTGGCCAGCCAGAAGCCGGGGATCGAGAGGAAGCCGATTGCCACGCTGCGACAGACATAGTCAAGAATGGAATCCTGGCGAATCGCGCTGATGATACCGACGGGGAGCGCGATCAACACACCGATGATGATGGAATACAGGCCGAGTTCGGCGCTGACGGGAAAGCGGTTCTTCAGCTCGTCACTAATGTTCTGCTCCGTCCACAGCGACCGGCCGAAGTCACCACGGACTGCTTTGCTGGACCACTTCACGAACTGCACGGGCCACGGATCCGCAAGCCCAAGGTCCTTACGCAGTTGCGCTTCGTCTACCGCGTACTGCTGTTCGGCCACCATCAGCTTGACAATGTCGCCCGGCAGAAACCGGAGAATACTGAACACCAGCAACATAATGACAAGCAGCGTCGGCAGCGCCAGTATCAGCCGCCGCACAATGTACTTGGTCATTGAGCACCTCTGCGAACGCGGATCAACCGGCAGGCTTGAGAGCCGGCAAGCGGGCGCCGGCTGGACTGCTCCGGCCGGCGCCGCAAACTTGCCCGATGAGCGCCCGATCAGGCGGTGGGATCGATCCACGCCCGCTCGCGGCGGCCGTCGTAGAAGTCATTCCCGAAGAACCAGCCTTTGACCTTCGACTGCGTGAAGCAGTGGAGGTTGGTGGTGAACATGAAGCTCATCGGGTAGTCTTGCACGATCATCCGCTGCGCGACATCGACGGCCTTCTTGCGTTCTTCAAGGTTGACGGTCTCCGCCTGCTTGTCGATTGCCTCCCAGATTTGCTTGTTGCCCCACTTGAAGTAGGTTGAGGAGCGGCCGAAGTAGGAGGCCAGGTTCTCGTCCGGATCGGGTTGATTGAGCGGCTGGTGATGGGCGATGTCGTACACGAAGGCATACGCCTTGTTGTAGTACGAGGTCGTGTCTGAGCCGGCCAGCTTCACCCGGATGCCAATCTTGGAGAGCTGGTTCTTCAGCACTTCGCCGATGTTGTTCGGAATATCACCCGCGCTGTTGGTGAAGATCATCTCCGCATCGAAGCCGTTGCCATGGCCGGCCGCCTCGAGCAGCTTCTTCGAGTCAGCTGGGTCGAACTTGACCAGTTCATCCTTCAGGTACCACGTCGGGTAGATCGGGAGGATCGGACCAGTAACCGTCACGCCGTCTCCGGAGTAGACGATGTCCAGCACTTCCTTCTTGTTGACCGCCTGAATGAGTGCCTGACGCACGCGAATGTCGTTGTACGGCGGGCGATGCGGGATCTTGTCACCGTCGTACGGTGACGTGCGAAACTGCCTCGGAAACTGGCTGGGAATGGTCTTGTAGTTTGCCTTTGGCAGCTTCTTCTTGATCTCATCGACGAATGTAAACTGGATCGTCGAGGCATCGAGCGCGCCGCTGGCGAACTGGGCCTGAGCGGCATTGGGGTCGGTGATGATCTTGATGACCAGGTTGTCGATGTACGGCAGCGCGTCGCCGTTCTGGTCTTTCTTCCAGTAGTCCGGGTTGCGGTGCAGCTTGTGCTGGACGTCTTTCTGCCACTCATCGAAGATGAACGGCCCGGTGCCCAGCATTTTGGTGGTGAGGTCGCCCTCTTTCTCTACCAGCTCACGGTTGATGATCACGGTCCACGGGCTGGCGATATAGCTCATGAACGGCGCCATCGGCCGCTTGGTCACGAACTTGACCGTGTACTTATCGACAACTTCGATCTTGTCCAGCTTGTTCAGGAAGAAGTAGGCGTGCTGGAACTTGCCGGGATCGTTCGTCATCTGCCGCTCGATGCTGTATTTGACATCTTCGGCAGTCATTTCGCGGCCGTTGGCCGGGGCGATGTTGTGGAACTTGATCCCCTGGCGCAACTTGAAAACGTAGCTCTGCTGGTCGGGCTGCTCCGGCATGGCCGTTGCCAGCTCCGGCTCGATCTTCGAGACATCGGGGGTGAAGTTGAGCAGCGCGTTGTAGACGTTGTTCGCCACAATCGTGTGAGCCGGGAACGTATCGAAGTGCGGGTCAAGGCTGCGCGGTGACCCGTCGGTGAGGGTGAGCGTGCCACCCCGCTTTGGCTTCTCGGCCGCCCCCGGTGCTGCCTGGCCGGTCACCTGCGTCGCGAGCGCGCCCGCCTGCGGCGACGCGGCTCCCGTGCTGCCGCTCGACGATGTGCGAGACTTGGACCCGCCACAGGCCAGCGCAAATGCCGCCGCGCTCCCTGCCAGGACGCCCGCGCCCAGTAACCGGCGCCGTCCAATCTGCTGGCTCTCCAGACCCATCGCTCCCTCCTGCGTTACGGCTCCCTCGCCGCGCCGCCTGCGCCTGCCCTCCGCAGCCGCTCGGCGCGATTACTATCGCTTCGAACGCGGACAAACGCAAGCTTGTCCAACGGAGAGACACCAATCCGATACAGAGTCAGCACATTGGGAGCGGTCGTGTCGCGGCGGTGGCGTGGGCAGTTCCGTGCGCAGCAGGGGAGCAGGCCGCGGTGCTACCGGGGCCGGTACTCACGCCGGAAGAGGCGAATCGTCAACAAAAACAGCGCGATGCTGGCGAGGCCGAGGACGGCCACGTCCAGCGGCTCCCGCAACAGCCCGCGCAGCATCACATCCTGCAGGGTGCGGATGGCGTACGTCGCCGGCAACATGAACGAGATGGCACGCACGGGCCAGACGATGGTATTGAGGGACACGACAAAACCGCTGAAGAACACCGACGCGATCAACACGAGCATGGCCAGTTGGGCCGCCTGCTGCTCACTGGTCGAGAGCATCGAGATCACAAACCCCAGCCCGAGTGATGCCAGGATTAGCAGCAGCAGTGTACCGCCCAGGATCAGCCACGAGCCGAGCATGGGGACGCCAAGGGCGAAAACCAGCAGACCGGTAAGCAGCGCCGCGGCCACTGCGCTCAGAAAGCCGTATGAGATGAAATTGCCTGTTACCACTTCACCCGGGCGGGCTGGCGCCGTCTGCAGCAGTTCCATGATCCCCAGCAGCCGGATGCGGGCCATGGACAGCGCACCGAGCGTGACCGCGAGGTGCTGGACCAGTAGGGCCACCACCGCCGGGGCGTAGAAGCTGATGTAGTTTGGCTCAAAGCGGGCGATATTCCGGACATCGAGGTCGAATGGACCGGCCAGCACTTCCGGAGGGATGGTGCGCGCCTGCTTCAGGATGTCTTCCAGGTTCGTCAGCGAGCGTTCGGCCGCATCAAGGTCGGCGGCGGAGAGGGAGCCGTTGCCAGCATCGAGCCGCGCGGCCGCGACCCGCAATGCCTCGGCGCTGGCCTGCAGGCTGGTGGATGTATCGCCCTCTTGGGCCAAGCCGGGCAACACCACTGTTGCTCCGGTGGCGGCAGCCGGAATCGCCAGCCGGTCCGCCGCGGTCCGCAAGCGCGCCGCAGCCGCACGCGAGCGCGCTGTGTCGCCCTGCGCTGCCCTGGCAGCCTCCAGCGCCGCCCGGGCCTCGACCAGACCCGCGTCGACCTCGGTAAGCGAGGTCTGCGCCTCGGCGATGCCTTCCCGAACGGCACGCCGGTTGATCTCGCCGATCTGGTCGTTGAGATAGGTGGCGGCGTAGCTCTTGAGCACGGGATCGATCTCGTTCGTGTAGATGCGGACGGTGGCGTGTTCCCCTTTGCGTACCTGCTGTAACGGGTCCGGCGGCAGCACGGCCACCAGGTCAACGTCGCCCTCGCGCAGGCGTTGCGTGGCCTCATCCAGGTTCGCCGTCTCACCAACGATGTCGAGGTGACGTTTCATGTCCTCAGGCACCGGGTCTGCCAGGCGGGCGCCGCTGTCCTGCGCCGGTACGACCAGTAGCGTCCGGGGCTTGGGTACGCCCAGCTTCACGCCTTGTCCGAAGGCCAGCAGCACCAAGAACGGCCCGGCAACCAATGACGCCATCAGCCACGGCTGCCGGACCACTTCGGCCATCCACTGTGAGAAGAAGCTGGAGACGCGGTTCGCGCTGCGGATCATGAGCGTCCCACGATCTTCATGAACACCTCATCGAATGTCGGCACGGACGGGCGAACGGTCTGTACGGCTACCCCGTTGCCGGCCAGCGCCCCGGTCACACTTGGTGTGGCGGCGGCGGCGTCATCCACGGTCAGTCGCAGCGTGGTGGCGTTCTCCTGCTCCAGCGCCTGTACCGCCGGCAGCGCCCACAGGGCCCTGAGCGCGTCACGCGTGACGCCGTGCGCCTCGACGCGCAGCACTTCGCCGCCAACCGCCCGGCGGCGGAGCTGTTCAGGTGAGCCCTCCGCGACGATCCGGCCGCGATCGAGGATTGCGACGGTGTCGCAGTACACGGCTTCGTCGATGTACTGCGTGGTGACCAGCACGGTCGCGCCCTGATCGCACAGCACCCGCAGATGCTCCCATACCTTCGCTCGCAGCACTGGGTCGAGCCCCGCCGTTGGCTCGTCGATCACGAGCAGCTCCGGTTCATGGAGGAGCGCGCAGCCCAGTTCCAGACGGCGCTGCATTCCACCGGAGATATCCCGCGCCAGCCGGTTGCGAGCCGGCCATAGCTCGAGGAACTGCAACACCTCACGCACCCGCCGGCGGCGGTGACGCCAGCCCAGCCCGAACAAGCCGGCGACAAACCGGGCGTTTTCCTGGACGGTCAACGTGGGGTAGAGGAAGAACTTCTGTGGGGTGTAACCGATGCGCTCCCGATGGCGCGAGGTGAAGCGGGCCGGGTCGGCGCCCAGCACGTCAATCGTCCCCGCTGTGGGCGCAAGCACGCCTAGCAGCAGGCGGATGGTGGTGGTCTTACCACAGCCACTGGGGCCGATGAGCCCGGTGATGCGTCCGGCCGGCACGGCCAGGTTAAGACTCTCGATGACGGTATGGTCACCGAACGACTTGCCGACCTCGCGCATCACAACGGCTGGCGTCTCGGCAACGGCGGCGGGACGGCGCGGCCCGGTTGGATCGGTCTCCGCGGGTGCGGGCGGCGCTGACGTCATGGCGACACGAGGTACTGCAGCGCCGTGACCTGCTCGCCAGCGGTCACCCGCGAGGGGTCCGTCACCTCTACCCACCGCACCGTATTGCCAGGTATGATCTGCCGCTCCTGCATCCACGCGCGCAGGCGACCCAGCGGTTCGGCAATAGAGGTCACATCGTAGGGTCCGTGCAGCGTCATGACTGCAGCGTCGGACTCCTCGAAACGCTTGATCTGAACCCGATCGCTGGCGTGCGCCCGCGCACCCTCCTCAATTGGCACCTGGATTTCGAAGTCGTACACCGCGGCATGATCTGCCGATGGCTCGCCTGTGATCTCAATCGCCACCGGTCCCACTGCCCGGTAGCCCATGGTTACGACCCAGCTACGGACACCCGACACGGCTGCCTCCAACGCGGCGACGGTGCCACGCAGCTGTTCGTAGGCCACCATATGCGCGGGCAACCGCTCTAACGCAGTCGTCGTCACTGCAACCATGCTCTGCTCCTTGCCTCCGCGGCATGTAGCCGCCCGCGGGGTCAATCCCAAGCGCAGTGTTTCAGGCGGCGGGCCCACCCGCGATCACCGGCGGTAGTATCCGGATGGTGCCGAAAGTGGCAGGTGGGCCGGACGAGCTACGACCTGGTGAGGGTAAGGATGGTGACTTCAGGCAGCGAGCCCGCGCGCACCGGCGCCTCTGACATACCGACGCCGCGGGTCACATACAAGAGCGAGCCATTGGCGTGGTAGAAGCCGCGCGGGTAGCGGCTACGGATCACACGTGCGTGACGTCCCAGCCACGGAATCAATGCCAGCGGTCCGAAGCGGAAGCGCATGCCGTGAGTGTGTCCCGCCAGGATGAGCGGGAACCAGTGGCGGGGGACGTGCCCGGCAACGTCCGGCACGTGGGTGAGCAGCGCCAGCAGCTTCGTATGTGGGGCGATGCCCGTAACTGCAGCGGCAAGGTCGGTGTGGCCGGTCACCCAATCGTCGACGCCCACCACCAGCCAGGGCAGTCCGGGGATGCCACAGGGTACATGCTCGTTGCTGAGCACACGCACCCCCTGAGCCGTCAGCGTTTGCACCAGCGCCGATGTTGCTGCCGGTCCGGCGAGGTGATCGTGATTGCCAAGCACCGCCATCACCGGCGCCGTCGCTGCCAGCGGGGCGAGGAGGGGGCCGCCGGACCAGCGTCCCTTGTGCGTGATGTCGCCGGCGATCAGGACGAGGTGCGGCCGGGCGCGGATTACCGCCTGCACCGCCCGGCGGATGTGGCCGTGGCGGTGCAGCCCCATGCCTACGTGCAGGTCACTGATCAGCGCCACGCGGCAACCGTCTGCCTCGGCAGGCAGGTCGGGCAGGAGCACGCTCCGCTGCTCCACCCGCAGCCGGTGAGGCTCCAGCAGCAGAAGGTAGCCGGCTGCCAGCGCCGTACCGAGCGCCGCCAGCCGCCGGAGGGAGCGCCCGATCCCAACCCGGCTCACGCCCGCATCACCGCCAGCCGAACAGCGCGACCGTCGATATCCAGTGCTTCTGCCTGGGAGCCGTCCGGCGGCATACCGCTCACCAGATCCACAGACAGCGTCTCCCCGGCAATGTAGGCGCGGTGCTCCTGCATGACGCGGGTGACTTCGCCATCGCCCTGATAATAGGTGACGATGCGGTCGGCGATATCGAGTCCGGCCTCCTTGCGCAACGTTTGCAGGCGGTGAACAAGTTCCCGCGCTAGTCCCTCATCCAGCAGGCCGGCTGTCAGCGACGTGTCCAGCGCGACGGTGTAGCCGCTGTCTTCGGCCACGGCATACCCCGGGCGGTCCTTGGCAGTGATCAGCAGATCGTTGGCTTCAAGGCGCTCGCCGGCCACCGTCAGCGATTCGCCACGGCGGATGGCCATCGCGACGGCTGCAGGGTCCATCGCCCCCAGCGCAGCCAGCACGGCCGGGCGCTTGGCGCCGAGGCGCTTGGCCACCACCGGGAGATTGAGCTTGAGATCGTAGCCGACGATTGCGGACTCCTCGGCCACCCGTACCTCGTGGACGTTCAGCTCCTCGCTGAGCTGGCCGGACATGCGCCGCACCACCATCTCCTCGTCCGGTGTGCGGGTGTGGATGACAACCGATCCCAGTGGCTGGCGCACCTTGAGCTTGGCTCGTGCCCGCGCGGCTCGCCCGAGAGAGACCAGACGCTGGATCAGCGCCACCTCCGCCGACAGGCGCTCGTCGATCAGCGATGCATCAACCGCCGGCCAGTCCGACAGGTGGACGCTGTCGGGGGCGTTGCTGTCGTGTGCGCGTGCCAGGTTCTGCCACAGCGCCTCGGCGGTGAAGGGCGTCATCGGCGCAATCAACCGCGCCACGGTGAGCAGGCAGGTGTGCAGGGTGCGATACGCGGCCAGCTTGTCGGCGTCGGCCGTGGTCTTCCAGAACCGCCGGCGCGATCGGCGGACGTACCAGTTCGACAGTTCATCGACGAAGCCATCCACCAGACGCGAAGCATCGGTGAGGTTGTACGCATCCATCGCCACCGTCACGTCGCGCACCAGCAGGTTCAGTTCCGACAGCACCCAGCGATCTAGCTCGTGCTCCGGTTGCCAGGCCAGTGCGGCCGGCGGTGGGGTCCAGCCGTCGATGTTGGCGTAGGTCACCAGGAACGAGTAGGTGTTCCACAGCGTCAGGAAGAACCGGCGCAGCGTCTCACCGATCTGGTCCGGGTTGAACCGACGGGGCTGGCCAAATGGCGAAGACGAGTACAGATACCAGCGCAGCGGGTCGGCGCCGTACTGCTCGAGCATGTCCCACGGGTTGACGACGTTCCCGCGCGACTTGGACATCTTCTCGCCATTCTTGTCCAGGATATGGCCCAGTACGACGCAGTTCTTGAACGAAATGCCGCTTGGCACCTCCTCCACCGCGTTGAGCAGTGTCGATTCGGCGTGTAGGGTGTAGAACCAGCCGCGCGTCTGGTCAATCGCCTCGCAGATGAAATCAGCCGGAAAGCGGCGCTCGAAGGTCTCGCGGTTTTCAAACGGATAGTGGAATTGGGCATACGGCATGGCGCCGGAGTCAAACCAGGCGTCAGCGACCTCGGGTACCCGCCGCTGCGATCCGCCGCAGTCAGGACAGCGCAGCAGGATATCATCCACGTATGGCCGGTGCAGGTCGTCCAGCGCCTTCGCCCGTTCCGGCTCCACTGCCCGTTCCACCATCTCTGCAACAGAGCCGGCGCAGGATTGTGACCCGCAACGCTCGCACACCCAAATGGGCAGCGGCGTACCCCAGTAACGCTCGCGCGATACCGCCCAGTCGATGTTGTTGCTCAGCCAATCCCCGAACCGGCCAGCTTTGATGTGGTCCGGATACCAGTTGATCCGCTCGTTATTGCCAAGCAGCCGGTCCTTGTGCGCCGATGTGCGGATGTACCAGGACGGCTTGGCGATGTACAGCAGCGGTGTGTCACAGCGCCAGCAGAACGGATAGGTGTGGCGGATGGTCTCCTGCCGCCACAGCAGGCCGCGGTTGCGCAGGTCGCGGCTGATCAGCTTGTCGGCATCCTTCACCCACTCACCGCTGAAGGGGCCGTGCCCCATCAGCAGACCGCGCAGGTCCACGTGCAGCACAAACCGCAGCCCTTCGCGGCGGCCGGTCTCGTAGTCCTCGCCACCAAACGCCGGAGCAATGTGGACGATGCCGGTGCCGTCCTCCATCGAGACGAAGTCCGTGGCAACCACCCGGCGCGCGGGCGCCTCTGCCGCCGTTGCGTAGCGGGTTAAGTGCCCATCGTGAAAGCCACGTACGTCCAGCCCCCAGTCTGCCGGCTCGTAGAGTGGCTCGTATTCGAGACCCACCAGTTCTGCGCCGGTCAGCGTCGCCACGAGCCGCCGTTCGCCGGGAACGGCGGCATCGATCAGACTGGCGGCCAGCACCAACCGCTCGGGACCGCGGTCAAGCGTAACCTCCACCACGGCATAGCTGGCGTCGCGCGCCACCGCCAGAGCGGTGTTTCCGGGCAGCGTCCAGGGAGTGGTCGTCCAGGCCAGGAAGTACGTCGGGACATCACCGGACAGCACGGCCGGAAGGTGTTGCTGTCGCAATGGGAACTTGATGAATACAGACGGGTCCGGCGTGTCCTCCTGATAGCCGAGCGCCAGTTCGTGCGATGACAAAGACGTGCCACAGCGCGGGCAGTGGGGCGTTGAGCGGTAGTCCTGAAACACCAGCCCGCGATCCCACAGCGACTTGAAGATCCACCAGCCGCTCTCGATGTAGCTGTTGGCGTAGGTGACATAGGCATCTTCCATGTCCACCCAGAAGCCGATGCGCTCCGTCATCCGCTCCCACTCCTGGACATAACGAAAGACGCTCTCTTTGCACTTGCGGTTGAACGCCTCGACACCGTACGCCTCAATCTCGGGCTTGCTCTTGAGGCCCAGCTCACGTTCGACTTCGAGCTCGACGGGCAGGCCATGGGTGTCCCAGCCACCTTTGCGTGGCACGCGAAAGCCCTTCATCGTCCAGTAACGGGGGAACGCGTCTTTGAAGACACGTGCCAGTACGTGATGGATGCCGGGCCGGCCATTGGCGGTGGGCGGCCCCTCGAAGAAGGAGTACAGCCGGTCTGCCGGCCGCTCTTCGACCGAGCGGCGAAAGATGTCGTGCTCTTTCCAGAAGGCAAGCATCCGCTGTTCAAGCTCGGGAAAGCTGACTCGGCTGGTTACCGCTTCAAACATGACGCACTCCTGAGAAGGCGGCCGCCAGGTTCGGTGACGCACACGGCGTACTCCGAGGCCGCCACGGGCATCCGGCCGGCATAAGCACAAACAAAACCGCCCGCCCCTGCAACAGGGACGGACGGACGTCCGCGGTACCACCCCGCTTCTCCGGCTACACCGGAGCGCTCGCAACGGAGGACGTGTTCATCCCCCTGCCCCTGTAACGGTGGGCGTTCCGGCCGGGGCTACTGGGCAGCGATGATCCGCGCCGTTGGTCCGGCGGCTCGGGAGAGATATTCGGGCGCGCTGCCGGTGTCCGCTCACACCAGATCGGACTCGCTGAACCGCAGGCACTCGCCCTACTCGGCTCCGTCTCAGCCTCTACCTCTCCAATCTATGTCCGGCCGGAAACGCCGTCAAGCAGTTCAGCCGCGCACGCGTACGACGAACGGTGGATGGTGGTTGGCCACCATGCGCCTGCGGTGCACCGGGAGTGGCAGCCGTCCGGGTAAGGCGGCGAGCCCCTCCCGCAACGTCGCCCAGGCTGCCCGCAGGAGGTCTGCAGCGTCCATCCGCCTGCCACCGCTGAGGCCGCCTAGGCGGACGCGCACATCGTGATGCTTGGCGTCCTCCGGCGCGAGCGACTCGTAAAGCGGCTGAAGAGCCTGCAGCCGCCTCGCCCGCTCCCGCAGTTCATTCGTTGGCGCCTCGTGCACTGCCTCGTAGGTGGCCAGTTCCTCGCCGAGTTCGCGCGCTTCCTGCTGCAACAGCCAGCGGTTGCGGCTCTCATCCGGCAGCGCGAGTGCCGTGGTATCGACGTGGACGAACAGCTTGCTCACGCGCATGACCTCGGCCAGCCGTTCCTCGTAGTCGCGCACCATGTACCCTTCCCGGCCGCCGGCCAGGTGCAGCGTGTTGACGGTGATGCCGGGCAAGATCTCCGGCAGCTGCTCGGGCAACTCGCAGTCAGAGATCAGCAGGATCTCGGTCTTGGCGATGGCGTTCGGATCCAGGCCCAGTTCTTCCCGGCGGATCTCCCGCATGGTGACGTTCAGCGCCTCGGACAGGTCAGTCGTGCCGACGTAATCCTCTTTCAGGATGCGATGCGCCACAGCGGCAAACTCGTCCGGGCGGCCGGCGCGGATACGGGCGTGCACACGGTTGGCGAAGCTGCGGTCAGCGATCGCGGCCCCTTCCTCCTGGGCCTTGATCAGGTATGCCAGGGCAAACGCCTTGGCAAATACTCCCTTATTGCCTTCACGCATCGAAGTCGAAGTGTCGCGCAGGACCAGCACGCTCTGCCGCTTGCCGCGGCGCGGCTCCGGCGGCGGCTGGTGGGTGCGGGCGGTTTGGGCGTCGTCGGGATCCGGCTCGCGGCCGTCACATACATCTTTGATCAGGATGTCGTGGGTGATCACCCGGTAGAAGAACAACTCCGGGTCCACGAACTGCCACATCATCTGGCTGGTGACCACCTTCGGCAGCTCCGCCATCGACTCAATCGGCCGCACCTCCGGCTCATCCAGGGTGATGCGACCGAACAGCGCCGTCGGCTTCTGTGGTGACGGCGACGGCGGAGGCGGCCCATCCCGCTGCACCAGCCCGGCCAGGCGGTCTGGAATATCCACTCCGGGGATGGGCGCGCCGTCGAGCAGGTTGCGGGCGATGGACAGGATCTGCAGCCACTCCCGCGGCGCCGCGGCAATCATCTCCTGCAGCAGCCCCAGGAATCCCCAGGACGTGTACAGCGCCTGCAACTCACCTGGTTCGGGTGGCACGGGCGCGTTCGGCTCAGTCGCCGGCACGGATGTTGCTGAGGACTTCATGGCGCAGCGCCTCGATTTCTGGCTTGGCAGGACGGACTCGGGCAAGGGCGTCGATACAGGCTTGTTCGTTAACGTCTTCCCAGGTGGTGTGGCGGAGCAGGGTCAGGACGCGGTTGCGGACGCTGTGATTGAGCGACTTGAACTGGAGCTTTCGGCCGGCGCGCACCTCGTGGTACACGTCATCGATGTGCAGGATCTCCTCGATCTCGTTGAAGTCGTCCTCGGTGAAGTGCGCGATTGCGTCGTGCATCGCCTGCATGAACATCTGCTCGCCGCTGCTGAACGCCCGCCCGTCCCCTTCGATGGTGGTGACGGCGTAGCGGACCGCCGGCAGGTCGTCTTTGGTGACTTCAAAGCGGTGGTTGAGCAGCGCCGAGGCCTTCATCGTGTCCGAGGCTTTGGCCAAGGTGCGCGAGCTGACGTAGAGCATACGGTCATCGACCTGCTCGTTCTTGCGGGCGCGCACGGTAGCCGCCTTCACGGCCCTGCGGATGATGTCATCTTTGAGGAAGGACAGCCAGTACGGCAGCGTGATGCGCTGGTCAGGGTCCTGGCCGAGCACAATCGCAGCGATGCGGTGCGGGATCTCGAGCGGCAGCCGCTGCTCCTCGGGAACCACTGGTACCGGGCGGCCATGCACCTGATCGATGCGAATTGCCGCGTAGCGGGAGTCCTCGTCTGGCAGTCCAGCTTGATAAACGAACCGGTCACGCACCGCGAGGAAACGCTCGGTGGCGATCAGGAAGTTGGCGGCGGCAACAGCGGTGTGTAGCCGCGCCCGCTCAACATCTGGCCCGTTGCGGAACGTCCGTTCGTTGAGGATGCCGAGCATGATGTCCCACGTGCCGCGCTGGGCGCGTGTGAACTCGTCGAGAAACGCCCAGTCCGCCGTTACCAGCGTGCCGGCAGTGCGCCGGTGCACGATGCCTTCGCGGAACTTGTCTGCCTCGATGCCCCCGACAATCTCCTCTTCCAGCGTGCCATCGGTGAACGCCTTCTCGTACACGGCGCCATCGAAGTGGGAGAACAGCGTCCGGGCGAAGTGGGACTTGGCCTTGCCCGGTTTCGAGTGAACAAGCAGGTGCTCCCGCGTGGCAATCGCCAGCGCCGCCGCCTCAGCTAGCGGCTCGCGGCTGATCACGACCTCGGTCACCTGGCGGAACGGCGCCTTGAACGCCTCAATCGCCTGGTGCAGGTCTTGGACGGAACGCGGTGACGGCGGCTGCCAGTCAGCGAAGGCAGCGAGCAGCGAAGTACCGGTCTGCGCCCGCATCACTCCCCCCGCCCCACCGTGTTGTGCGATTCATCACGATATCGCTTTGTTTGTGACGAAACGAACGAAGCACGTGTTACTCGAAGTAGTACTTCCAATAGTCGGCTGGCCAAAAAGGTAGCGCAGCCCTAGGCAGTGCGCAAGCACGGAGCGGCAGCGCGTAGCCGGCTGGATGGCCGCCGTGTGTGGCGCCTCTGCTACGATGGCCGCAGCCGTGCCCCAGCTCTTGTCTTCGAGGCATCTGCCATGTTGCTGGCACAACTGCTCGCCGGTATCTTGCTGATCCCGTATGGCTTTCGCTCGCTGCAACGGGGCAGTGATGGCATGAATGCCGGAGTGCATGGCTCGGGTGAGGGGGCGCTGATGGCGCTCGCGGGGATGGCAATGATCCTGTCTGGCCTGGCGATGTTGATGGGCGCCGTGGCTGGAGGGGTGCTCGCTATCATTGCGCTGCTGGCCATTACCGTGGTCTGGGCGCGTCAGCGCCGCCGTGCCAGTGGCGGCGTTCGGCCGCGGGAACTCGCCCTGCGAATGGGTATCTTCTGCGCGATCACACTGCTTATCTTTGCCGCTTGGCGGTGACGGGCTACGGGAAGAAGAAGAAGGCCAGCCCGATGATCAGATAGACCCCCAGCAGCTGGACGCCTTCGAACCAGTTGGACTCGCCGTCCAAGGCGATCAGCGCCGTCAGCACCACTGCCAGCGCAACGGTGGCGATCTCCAGTTGGGTGAAGACCAGGTCCATCGGCGTGCCGACGACGTGGCTGATCAGCACCAACACCGGCGCCACAAACAGCGCAATCTGCAGTGATGAGCCGACCGATACTACCAGCGAGAAGTCCATCTTGTTGCGCATTGCCAGCTGCACACCGACCAGGTGCTCGGCAATATTGCCCACCAGCGGCACCAGGATCACGCCGGCGAAGACGTGACTGACGCCCCAGCCGTCAATGGTTGGTTCCAGCGCGTGCACCAGTACTTCGCTCACCCAGGCGGTGGCGCCGGCCGTGACCAGCAGCACCAGGCCGGACTTGAGCGGACTCCAGCCGGCGTGCGGCGCGGCCTGCACCGCTTCGCCGCCGGCTTCGGCCGGATGGCGCAGGAAGAACACCAGGCTGAGGGCGTAGATGACCATCAGGATGATGGCGACACCGTCGCTCAGGTGGCGGACTTCATCACCGTGCTGGTCACCGATGGACTGGCCGAACACCGCCGGCACAAACAGGGCGATTACGGCGATGAACAACATCGTGGAGTTGACGCCGGCGATGGAGCGCGAGAACTGCTGGGTGCCGTGCTTGAGGCCGCCGGCCAAGACGCTGGCGCCGAACACCAGCAGCAGATTGCCGAGAATCGCGCCGGTGATCGACGCCTTGACGACATCAACCAGACCGGCGCGCAAGGCGAAAAAGGTGATGATCAGTTCGGCCGCGTTACCGAAGGTGGCGTTGAGCACGCCGCCAACCCGCGGTCCGAGCGATGCGCCCAGCTCTTCCGTCGCGATACCGATCAGCCAGGCCAGCGCTACCAGGGCCAGGCCAGAGAGCACGAACACTAACGTGTGGCCGGCGCCCGCCAAGCTGAGCCCAACACTCGTGGCCGACAGGGTCGCCGCCGCTCCATAGCCAACGGTCCGCCGCGAGAACTGCCCGCCGCCGGTCCCGCCGTGGCGCGCCGCCGCTCCTGTCTCAACCATCTCGCCCCCCTGCAACCGGCGGCCGTCACGGCACCGGCCTTATTACCCGCGGTGCTCCGCCGCGCGCCTTCAGCCTTCCAGATCCATCCGCACGATCACGGCAGCGACCGCGATGATCGCCGGGTCCCCGGTGATCGGCTCGACCGCCAGCCCGCCGACCTCGCAGTGGACCGCCACCCGCCCAACCGGCAGCGTGGCAGCGACGGCGTCAACATCCACCGCTTCGGGATGAGGCACACCGATGCGCACCTCGACCTCGACCCGGCGGCGGCGGTCTCGACTGAGCGTCCGCAGAAACAGCAGGCTGACGCGGCTGACCGCGTCCTGAACGGCACGGCAGGCGGCCTTGGTGGCGTCGCCGCCGTGCAGGTCGGCGCCCATGCCGGTCTCCAGCAGCATTTCCCCACCCGACATCGCCCACCTCCGCCCGCACTTCCCGTCACATTCGGCATGGATGACCGCAATGTCAAGACGCGGTGTTCATGGCAGCGCCCGGGTCTGCGACGATGGGATCACCGGCTGCCCGACGGCAGCAAGGACGGAGTGACGGCCGATGTTCTACATGGTGCGTGCCGAGCCTCAGGCGGCAGAGACGCTGCCCAACACCGCCGGCGAGGGTGAGCGCGGGCTGCAGCTTGGTGACCGTGTGCTGCTGTTTGAGCTGCGAGGCGAGGGATCGGCTGTCCGAGGCGCCTTCTTCGCCTGGGGTGCGGTTGACCGCGTAGGCGCTGGCGCCGAAGGGCAGCCGGTGGCGCACCTGCGTCCGGCGGTGACCTTCAAGCGACGGGTGGCATTTGGTGACCTACGCTCGGATCCACGGCGCGGCCGTGAGGGGGTGGTGCTGCCGATCACGGCCGAGCTGTTCAACCAGGTAATTGCCCGCTCGCATCGGGGGTAGCAGCTGTGCTGGAGCGGTAGGCGAGATCGAGCAGGTCCATCACGTGCATGACCCGCGCCGTGCCGCCTTGGCTGCGCACCCCGGCTTCCAGCTGGATCATGCAGCCGGGGTTCGCCGTCACGACAATATCCGGCGCGACTTCGGCCACCTCGTCCATCTTGCCTGCGAGGATCTGGCCGGACAGTTGTGGCTGGGTGATGTTGTAGATGCCGGCGCTGCCACAGCAGCGATCGGGGTGTGCCATCTCCACCAGCTCCACCCCCGGGATTGCCTGGATCAGCTGCCGGGGCGGTTCGGTGATGCGTTGGGCATGCGCCAGGTGGCACGAGTCCTGGTAGGTGACACGGGCACGGACCGTCCCTAACGGCATTGAGTGCCGCTGCTGCACCACGAACTCGCTGGCGTCCTTGACCATGCCAGCGAAGCGCTTGGCCTTGTCGTGATAGTCGGGGTCGCGAGCGAGCAGGTGGTCATATTCCTTGAGCGCCGAGCCGCAACCGGCGGCGTTGACAACAATGGCGTCGATATCGAGCGCCAAGAACGTATCGATGTTGCGCCGGGCCTGAGCACGCGCTCCCTCCTGGTCACCCGCGTGCAGCATGAGCGCACCGCAGCACGTCTGTGCCGGCGGCGCGAGTACGTCGCAGCCGGAGCGCTGCAGCACCCGTACTGTTGCACGATGGGTGTCCGCGTGCGTGAACGGCATAATGCAGCCGCTGAACAGAGCCACCTGACCGGCACGCTCGCCGGTGGCAGCCCAGGGCTCCGGACGGTTCGCGAACGACCTCGCCGAGATGGGAGGGGCCAGTTCCTCCAGCTCACGCAGCCGGGCGGGGAGCCGCTCGCCAAGCGCTCTGGTGTGCACCAGCCGCTGCAGCCCTACGCGCTGGTACAGCCGCAGCAGGCCGGCGACGGCTTGCAGCCGCTTCCGGTATGGGAGTAACCCGCGCAGGACGGCCGACCGCAGCACACGCCGCCGCGCCGGCTCGAGCCCGCGTGCGAGTATCTCTGCCCGGGCCCCTTCCATGAGCCGGCCGAAGGGTACACCGGAAGGACAGACCGCCTCGCAGTTGCGGCATTGCAGGCAGCGCTCAAGGTGCGGCAACGCCGCTTCGGTCAGGTCGATGCGGCCCTCGGCGACGGCGCGCAACAGGTAGATGCGCCCGCGGGGCGACTCAGGCTCCAGCCCGGTTGCTACGAAGGTTGGGCAGTTCATCAGGCACAGCCCGCAGTGCACGCAGCGGCTCAGATCATCCATCGTGGGGGCGTCCGGGCTGCGAAACGCCGTGACTTTGCCGGGCAACAGGGGCAGTTCAGCCGTCATTGCTGTCTCTCAATGCTCATGTTCCCCCGGCGCGCGCCCCGGACTGAGCAGGCCCGCCGGATCATACACCTGCTTGACCTGCTGCATGATCGCGACATCGCCACCGTTGATCCCCCAGGTATCGAGGCCATCTTTGACGGCCGCGGCAGCATGGGCAATGGCTACCGAGCCGCCCAACGCCGCCACGGCCGCCCGCACCCGCACGATGACGCGCCGCGCCGCGGCCGGCTCGATGTCGCTCCACCGGGCAAGGAGCATCCCCGCGCCCGCCCGTGCCACCAGGGCCGGCAGCGGCGCATCCTGCAGAGCGGCGGTCGCAAGCACTGCCTCAGCTAGTCGCGAGGGCAACGTGACGACGCGCAATAGCAGGGCGTCCGGCGCTGCCGGATAGCCGAAGTCGCGCAGCATTCCCCGCACGCCGGCTGCTTCCTGACCGCGGACGGCGACCGTCCGTTCCGCGCCACACCGGGAGGCGACCGCGCGCAGTTCGCCCCGCAGTCGCTCCACCATCGCCGGTGTACCGCCGTTTTCGATACACAGCCACCAGACATCAGCCGGTGGCACGGCAGTCGCGGCCAGCGTTGCAGGACCGGCGAGGTCGAGCGATAGGGGCTGCAGCGGACTGCCGGCGATCTCCATCGCCGCCCTGTGCGCTGCCTTGGCAGTGGGGAAGGCGAGTAAGGCGAGTTCCGTCACTGGCGGCGCCGGCCACAGCCGGAAAGACGCCTGCGTGATCACCGCCAGTGTCCCCGCCGAGCCGACCCAGAGCTTGTTGAGGTCGTACCCCGCGACGTTTTTTGCCACCCGACCGCCGGAGTGAACGCAGGTTCCATCCGCCAGCACGGCCGTAGAGCCGATTAGCAGGTCACGGGCGCTACCATAGCGGTGCCGGCGCGGCCCGCTCAGGCCGGAGGCCAGCGCGCCGCCGATGGTAGCCCGCTCGGGCAGCGGCGGCTCCAGCGGCAACAACTGGCCCTCAGCTTCGACAAGCTTGGCCAGCGCCGCGAGACGTAAGCCCGCCCCGGCTGTGATCGTGCGATCGCGCGGCTGGTACTCGATCACCTGATCGAGTGCAGCCAGGTCGATGACCAGGCAAGGCGATGCCAGCCGGTTGCCGCCGTTGACAGAGGTTCCGCCGCCCCAGGGCAACACCGGCACGCCGGCCGCCGCGGCCTGCCGTACCGCCGCTATCACTCCCGCCTCGGAACGCGGCCGGACGACCGCGATTGGAGCGATGCCATCGACGATGTACCCGGCGACGTGGGCCTGGGACAGGAGGTCAAGCTCTGGGTGCGCCGCGAGGGCGGCGAGCGCGTCGGCGGTTGTCATCATCAGTCAGCGTAGCGGCCGGCCTGGGCACAGAAAAGGCCGCCTACACCCATGCCTCCCCACCGAGCTTGGCGGTCGCCGGGCCGCGTTGAATCTCACCGCAGCCGGCGTGCGTTGGAAACGCCTTGCATGGGTTCATGCCGTTGCCGGCGCCGAACGCGTCCTTCAGTCGCAACATGGCATGCATGTCATCGTCGGTGAAGATCCAGGACATGTAGTCCCGCTTCTCGATGCCGATGCCGTGCTCCCCACTGATGGAGCCACCGGCATCGACACACAGCCGCATGATCTCGGCGCCTGCCGCAAGTACCCGTTCGGTGACGCCCGGCGTGCGTTCATCGAACAACACGCAGGGATGAAGGTTGCCGTCACCGGCGTGGAACACATTCGCGACCTGCAACTGATGGCGATCGCAGATGGCATAGACTCCGGCCAGCACCTCCGGCAGCCGGCCTGGTGGCACCACCCCGTCGAGAATGTAGTAGTTGGGCTGGAGCGCGCCAAAGGCGCCGAATGCCTGCTTGCGACCCGACCACAGCCGTTCTCGCTCCCTGGGGTCATCGGCGGATCGCACGTCGCGCGCGCCGCACTCGCGCAGCACCGCGCCGATGCGTGCCACTGACTCGCGCACCGCCTCGGCCAGACCGTCGATTTCAACCAGCAACACGGCCTCGGCATCGAGCGGATAGCCACATTTCAGAATGGGCTCGACGGCTCGGATGGTGTTGCGGTCTAGCATCTCCAGCGCTCCTGGCACGATGCCGGCGCCGATCACGGCCGCAACTGCCTCCGTCGCCTGTTCGATGCTGTCGTACACCGCGAGGAATGTACGCACCGCCTCCGGCCGGCGCAGCAGGCGCACGCACACCTTCGTAACCACCGCAAGAGTGCCCTCCGAGCCCACAACGACGCCGGTCAGGTCGTATCCGCCGCGGTCAATCCCCCACCCACCGGTGCGAACGATGGCGCCGTCTGCCAGCACTAGTTCCAGGCCGAGCACGTGGTTGGCCGTCACGCCCAGCGCGAGGCAGTGCGGGCCGCCGGCATTCTCGGCCACGTTGCCGCCGATGGTGCAGGCCTTCTGGCTGGAGGGATCGGGGGCATAGAACAGGTCATGGCGGGCGACGAGCCGGGACAGCTCGAGGTTGACCATGCCAGGTTCGACCACCGCAATGCGGTTCTCGAGATCCAGCTCGAGCAGGCGGTTCATGCGCATCATCGGCATAAGGATGCCGCCCTCGGTCGCTAGGGCGCCGCCAGAGAGCCCCGTCCCTGCCCCCCGTGGGATCAGTGGCACACCATGCTGCCGCGCCAGCCGCACGATCGCGGATACGTGCTCGGTGGTGGAGGGATAGACGACCACGCCGGGCAAACCCCGGTCGATGGTGCCGTCATACTCGAACAACAGCAGGTCTTCCGGCCGGTGGTACACGGCGCTGTCCCCGGCTATCGCCCGTAGTTCCCGGATGAGCGTTGCCGAGAGCTGGGTCATGAGCCTGCCTCCATCCACCTATCGTAGCTGGTCGCCGGCAAAGACTCTCTGCGACCGGCGTGACAGAGGACTTGATCGGGTGGGACACTCGCCCTGAGGGAGAGCCATGGAACTGGCCGCGATTCAGGACGCTCAGCGCAGGTTGCATGGGTTGGTAGAGCGCACGCCGCTGCTGCACTCGCGCTACCTGAGTGACGCTGCCGGTGGCGACGTCTGGCTTAAGGCCGAGTGCCTGCAACGTACGGGATCGTTCAAGCTGCGCGGCGCCGCCAACATGATCGCTTCGCTGACTGCGGAGGAACGCAGCCGTGGCGTGATCACCGCCAGCGCCGGCAACCACGGCCAGGGCGTGGCCGTGGCGGCGCAGATGGTGGGAGCGCCAGCCGTGGTGGTGATGCCGGAGACAGCGTCGTTTGCCAAGGTGGAGGCAGTGCGCGGGTACGGCGCCGAGGTGGTGCTGAGCGGCCTCTCGTACCACGATGCGGCCCAGACCATGCATCACCTGGCCGCCGAGCGCGAACTGACCGTGGTTCCGGCCTTCGATGACGAGCGGATCGTCGCCGGCCAGGGCACATTGGGGCTGGAACTACTGGAGCAGGCGCCCGACATAGACCTGGTAGTGGTGCCGGTGGGTGGCGGCGGGCTGGCGGCGGGAGTCAGCGCCGCCGTGCGCGAACTGCGGCCGGCCTGTCGCGTCATCGGTGTCCAGGCGGCGGCTGCCCCCGGCGCACGCCAAGCTTGGCTTACCGGCCGAACCGCCACCTATCCCATCTCCCAGACCATCGCCGACGGCATCGCCATCGCCCGGCCGGGTGACGTAACCATGCCACTACTCCGGAAGTACCTCGATGACATCGTCTGTGTCGACGAGGAGGCGATTACCCGGGCGATGGTGGCGCTGCTGGAGCGAGCGCGTCTGGTGGTCGAAGGCGCCGGAGCGGTCGGGGTTGCGGCCCTGCTCCGGGGCATGGTGCCATGCCAGGGACGGCGCGTGGCGGTGATTCTGTCCGGCGGGAACATCGATATGAACCTGCTGGGCCGGGTTGTAGAACACGGCCTCGCTGGGGCGGGCCGGTACCTGGTGGTGCGGGTAGCGATCGACGACCGCCCCGGCCATCTCGCTCGCGTGCTGGCGGTCATCGCTGGCGCCGGCGCCAACGTGCTGGATGTCGACCATCGCCGCAGCGGAGCCCATTTGACCTTCGGCTTGGTTGAGGTCGAATTGTTACTGGAGACACGCAACGCCAGCCACGCGGACGCCGTTTGCGCGGCGCTGTCGGCACACGGCTACGCCGAGCGGGCCGCGGCGGAACGGCGCGCCGGGGTGCGCCACTTTGCCGAGGCGGCAGCCAGCTGACGCCATCGCCGGTCATGCTACGGCCGTGGTCAGCCACCGCGGATTACGCTTGGTACCGTCGTGCTCTTCGGTCGTCTTGTATGACTCGAACGCGCCACCGGCTGCGGCGGGCGCGGTTCGGCGGCGCAGCTCTGCCATGCTGTCGCCGGTCAGCGGTGTGTGCTCACGCCCTGCCTGGAGCGCCTGCTGCACCTGTGCTTCAGTCTCGCAGCCGGTGATCACCACGCTCACCGGCAAACTCAGTGCGTAGCGCAGGCACTCCCCGGCGGTCACCGTACCGGTCTCGAGCAACCGGCCGCCTGCCAGCGGTTTCATCGCCAGACCGCCGATGCCGCGCTGGTTGAGCAGTGGCAATACCCGGCGCTCGAAACTGTCGAAGTGATGATCAAGGCAGTTGAGCGGCATCTGCACCGTGTCCCAGGCGAACGGACGTTGCAGCATGAGCTCGTGGATGGCCGGCGACTTGTGCCCGGTGAAGCCGATATAGCGGAGCTTCCCGGCCTGTTTCGCCTCGATCAACGCCTCAATGGCGCCGCCCTCCGCAAAAATGCGCTCGGGATCCTGGGGGCGGATGATCTCATGCATCTGCACGAGGTCGATGCAATCGGTCTGCAGGCGGCGCAGACTCTGTTCCAGTTGCTCGGCGGCAGCCTGCTTTGTCTGACCATCGAGCTTGGTCATGAGGAAGGCGCGCTGCCGGTAGCCGTCGCGCAAGGCGGCGCCCATCCGCCGCTCGCTCTCGCCCTGGTGGTAGTCCCAGGAGTTGTCAAGGAAGGTGATGCCGCCGTCGACTGCGGTACGGATCATGCGGATCGATTCCGCCTCGGTTGCGCGCTTGGCGAGATGAAAGCCACCCAGGCCAACCACGCTGACCTGCTCGCCTGTCTGCCCCAGTGTCCGCATCTGCATCGCCCGCTCCCCGGTCTGGATTGCTCCGGCAGCGTATCGGTGCGGCGCACCGTTGCCAGCGACCGGAGGGAGTATCAGCGATGATGCCTGGGCCGGTGCTCACGCCTTCTCGAGCTCGAACGCGTCATGCAGGGCGCGTACGGCCTGCGGTACCTGCGCCTGGTCGATGATGCAGGTGATCCGGATTTCGCTGGTGGTGATGAGCTGGATGTTGATGCCGGCGTCAAACAGCGCGCGGAACATGCGCGAGGCGTAGCCCGGTGTGTTCTGCATGCCGGTGCCCACGATGCTAATCTTACCCGCCTCGTCGTCCGTGACCAGGCCGGCAGCGCCGATCTCTAGAACAACTGGCTGGATAATCTCGAGCGCGGCGCGCAGGTCTTTGCGGCTGACGGTGAACGTCAGGTCGGTCAAGTTTTCCAGGCTAGCATTCTGCACGATGGTATCGACCGAAATTGCCCGGGCTGCCAGCGGCTCGAACAGGGTGGCGGCGATCCCTGGCCGGTCCGGCACTCCGCGCACCGTAATCTTGGCCACGTCAGCGTCGTGCGCAATGCCGCGGACCTTGTTCGTTGGTTCCATGGTCGTCTCCGCGTGAATCAGCGTTCCCGGCTCCTCGTTGAAACTGGACTGAACCGTGATCGGCAGGTTGTAGAGCTGCGCCAGCTCCACCGCTCGCGGGTGCAGCACTTGGGCCCCGTGGCTCGCCAGTTCCAACATCTCCTCGTAGCCGATATCCCGCAGCTTGCGTGCGGCCGGAACGATGCGCGGGTCGGCCGTGTAAATGCCCTCGACATCCTTAAGGTTCTCGCAGCGGTCAGCACGCAGGGCGGCGGCCAGGGCGACGGCAGTCGTATCAGAGCCGCCACGGCCGAGGGTGGTGACGTCCAGCTCCTCGGTCACGCCTTGGAAGCCGGCAACAATCACCACCCGGCCCTCGTCCAGCTCGCGATGGATGCGCTCCGGGTTGATGCGGCGGATACGCGCACGCGAGTGGGTGCTGTCGGTCTGAATCCCGGCTTGCAGCCCCGACAGGCTAATTGCGTCGAGCCCCAGATGTCGCAGCGCCATCGCGACCAGCGTGCTCGAGACGATCTCACCGGTTGACAGCAGCACGTCAAGCTCGCGTGCAGATGGCCGGTCGGTAATCTGGTTGGCCAGGGCGATCAGGTCGTCGGTAGTGTCGCCCATGGCTGAGACGACGGCGACCATCTGGTTTCCGGCGTGTTGCAGCCGGGCAATGCGCTCCGCAACGTTGCGGATGCGTTCGGCGTCAGCCACCGAGGTGCCGCCATACTTCTGGACGATGAGGGCCATACGCTGCATTCCTTCGTTCGGCCTGGGACGGGCGGTCACTTCGTCTCTATGACGCGGGCGCCGTGTGGCGATGGGTGGGTCAGAATTACGCGTCCATCGCGACCGGCGGCGCGGAGCCGGCTCAGCATGGCGTCGCCGATGCGTTCGCCATCGCCGGTGGCAAAGGCCATGATTGATGAGCCGCCGCCCGAGAGATAGGCGCAGAGGGCGCCAGCGGAGCGGGCCGCATCGAAGACCGCGTACATCTCAGGGAACAGCTTGGCGCGGGCTGGTTGATGGAGCAGGTCCTGTGTAGCGACATCCAGCACATCCAGCCGGCCGGTGGCCAGTCCCGCAACGAGCAGCGCCGCCCGCCCGATATTGTGTACGCAGTCCTTCCGCTCCAGAGTCACCGGTAGCAGCCGCCTGCTCTCGTTCGTAGGCATATCCAGGTCCGGCACCAATACCACGGTCTGCAGCTCGCCCGGCAGGGGCACGGCGACATGGTAGACGTCCTCACCGGTACGGACGCAGACCTGGAAACCGCCCAGCAGCGCGGGTGCGGCGTTATCGGCATGGCCCTCCATCTCGGTCGCCAGTCGCAACATCTGCTCGCTGTCGAACGGGCGGCCCAGTAGCTCGTTGACGCCGGCGATGGCACCCACCCGCAACACGGAACTGGCGCCCAGCCCGCGACCAACGGGGATGTCACCGCGGTAGCGGGCCTGTAGACCCGCAGGAGCCGGCATGCCGGCCGCCTGATAGACTGACTTGGCCGCCGCCAGGGTGAACTGGTCTGCTCGGGACTCCGGGAAGCGGGCCGCCCTGTCAGACCACGTCAACGTCACATCCCCGGTAATGGCCAGGGCAATGCCGAGCGCATCGAAGCCTGGTCCGAGATTCGCTGATGTGGCCGGGACGCGGATGGTGACGCTGGTGGGGGGCATTGCGGGTTCGGACTCCGGAGGGGCGCACCCGGCCTGTACCAGACCGCTACCTGCGCCGTGCGCGAGTGTATCATTGGCCAGCGTGTGCCTCAATGCGTACCCCGCGGAGCATGACCGTCCTTGTCCGGCAGTGCCGCCCAAGCGCGGTGAGCCGGCAAGCCAGCCCGGCCCTGCCAGGCAGGAGGAGAGGCACGGTGCACGACGGCCACAACGTATACGCGAGAATCTGGCCCGCACAGCATGGTGCTGCTACCTTCCATACCCTTGCAGCCCATCGCCCGGATGTACTTGACAGGAAGGGGTTATTCATCTAGATTTGTATGCAAACTATTGACGGTTTGGCTTCCTTGGGGGGCAGCATGGTGACTTCGCTGGATAGCAGTCTCGGCTGGATGCTGAACAACGCGGCGCGTCTGGCACAGCGCCGGTTCAGCAGCAAACTTGCTCCCTTTGGGATTACCCCGCCGCAATGGGGCGTGCTGGTGGCGCTGTGGGAGCGGGACGGCCTGTCACTCAGCGAACTGGCAGCCCGCTCTTTCTTCGACGGTCCCACGATGACCGGCATCGTCGACCGGCTGGAGGGCGCCGGCTTTGTGGAGCGCCGGCGGGACAGCCAGGATCGGCGGGTGATCAGCGTCTATCTGTCAGATGCGGGGCGGCAGCTGCAAGACGTGCTGCCTGCTATTGCCGAGGAAACCAACGCCGAAGCAGTGGCCGGCCTCTCGCCGCAGCGGGTCGCGGAGTTGCAGTCGACGCTGCGCCAGATCATCGCCAATCTCAGCTAGCGGGCGGCGTGCGGAGGCCGCTGGTCTGCTGCCACACGGCATCCACAAGGTCGGCGGCCGGCCGCAGCGCGTCCAGCACCAGCCAGCGCAGAGGCTCGCGGGCAGCGAGGTCGAGATACCCGGCGCGTACCCGCTCATGAAAGGCGGCTGTCTCCTGGCCGATTTGGTCGCGTCCCGTCTCGGCGCGCTTGCGGGCCAGGCCGGTGACCACCGGCACATCGAGCAGCACCACCACATCCGGCCGTAGTCCTCGCGTGGCCAGGGCGATGGCCTCATCCAGTTCCGGCCGCGGCAGGCCCCGGCCATAGCCCTGGTAGGCAAGGGTTGAATCCGAGAACCGGTCGCTGATGACAGTGACCCCGCGGTCCAGCGACGGCCGGATCCGTGTATCGACATGCTGAGCGCGGGCGGCGGCAAACAGCAGCAGCTCGGCCATCGGCGAGATGCGATCCCAGTGCGACTCATCGCCCAGGATGGCGTAGAACCGGCGGGCGAGCGCCGGTTTGCGGATCAACTGGCGCAGCATTTCGCTTAGTGGTGTGCCGCCGGGCTCGCGGGTGGCGACCGCCGGCCGCCCTTCCGCCTCCAGCCGCGCGACCAACGCCCGCTGCAAGGTCGATTTGCCGGCGCCTTCGCCGCCTTCCAGGGCGATGAACAGGGCACGATTGGCCACGGGCGGGCGTCCTTATGGCGGCACCGGGCAAACCGCTACTCGCTGAAGTCGAAGCTGTTGTCCGGGTTAGGGTAGATGCGAACCCGCCGGTACGGCTCGCGGCCGTGGCTGCGCGACTGCATGTTGTAGCGTTGGGCGATCTGGTGCTGGATGCGGCGGATGTAGGAGTTGGCGGGCGGCAGGTCAATGCTGCGCTCGCTGCTCATCGCCTCCGAGATGGCGTCCTCGGTCTCACGCATCGCCTCCATCACCGGGTCGAAGCCGCGATTGGTGCTCTCGCGCATCCCGGACAGTGACTTCTCCATCTCGGCCAGGCTGTTACTCTTCAGCACGTAGACCGGGATCTGGCGTGCCTCGGCCTCGCGGACGGCGTCGGGCTTGCGGCGGAAGTAGTTGCGCAGGGTCATCAGCACGTCGGCCTCATCGACCGTCTCGACAATGCTGGCGCCCAAACCGACATCCCGGATCGCCTGTTCCAGCCGGTTGCGCGCGATGCCAAATGGGTAAATCCGCTTGCCGCGCATGTCGCCGGCAGGCTCGGTCGCCTGGCCGGCACTGTCGGCGCGTAGCTCTCGGGCCTCCGAACGTTCGTGTGCCCGGCTTACGCCGCCACGGCGGCCGTCGCGGCGGATGACGGCCCGTTCACCGAGACCGGGGCGATCCGGTCGGGCTTCTGGTCGGGCCCAGGAGCGCTTGATATCGCCATCATCACCCATCTCGCGAATTTCGGCCGGCGCATCCCAGCCGCGCAGCAGGTTATCGACGGTCTCGCCAACGTCGGTATGCACCGCCACCCGGTCCCATGACTGAATCTCAACGAGCACCCCAAACGTCGGTGGCGCCTTGCGCTCAAGAATGGACTTCTGCGTGCCGCGCCGGCGCGCCTCCTCGTCGGACAGGGTGACGGATTGGATACCGCCGATCAGGTCGGAAAGCGTGGGATTCAGCATCAAGTTGTCGAGCGTGTTCCCGTGTGCGGTGCCCACCAGCTGCACGCCACGTTCGGCGATGGTGCGGGCCGCGGCGGCCTCCAGCTCATTGCCGATCTCGTCGATCACGATGACCTCTGGCATGTGGTTTTCCACCGCCTCAATCATGATCGCGTGCTGATCAGTGGGGGTGGGCACCTGCATTCGCCGCGCTGAGCCGATGGCCGGATGCGGGATGTCTCCATCACCGGCGATCTCGTTCGAGGTGTCGACGATAATCACCCGTTTGTTCATCTCGTCGGCCAGCACGCGCGCCACCTCGCGCAGCATGGTGGTCTTGCCGACACCGGGCTTGCCCAGTAGGAGGATGCTTTGGCCGGATTGCACCAGGTCATCGATGATGGCGATTGTGCCGAAGACAGCCCGCCCGACCCTACAGGTGAGACCGACGATGCGGCGGCGCCGGTTGCGGATCGCGGAGATACGATGCAAGGTGCGCTCGATGCCGGCGCGATTGTCATCGCCGAACTCACCGATACGCGAGACGACGTACTCGATATCGGCGTCGGTGACCTCGTGGTCGGAGAGGATCACCTCCCGGCCCGGGTAGCGGGCCTCAGGCAGGCGGCCAAGGTCCATCACGATTTCCAGCAGTTGCTGGTTGTCGTCGCGGTCGCGCAGCGGCCGGCAGATGTGCGGTGGCAGCACATCAAGCAGAGCGTCCAGGTCGTCGGTGATCTCACGTTGCATGGTGTCAGTCTACACCGTCACTACGGGCTTGACCGTAGCTCGAACCGGCTTTCCCGCGCGCACTGGCTGCGCCAGGCGTTTGGCCAGGAGGTCAAAGTCTCCGGCCGGCCCAAAGCCAAGCCGCTCCAGGCGCTCACGCACGGGTTGGGCGTAGCCGCGGGAGGTGGTGAACACGGGACGCAGATCGCCCAGGTCTCGCAGTCCCCAGGCGGCGAGTGCCTCGACGCTGTCCCATGCCGCTGGGTCGACCGCAAGTTCCAGCCGGCCGGCGGCGCCGTCCCGGCAGGTGCGCAACCATGCCACGATACGACCGTCGCGTTCGCCGACGAGGTCGGCGCCGCCCTTGCCGCCGCCCCGCCGTTCGGCCGCCGCCTGCCATTCCAGGAACCGGACGGCCTCCACCAACCGCACGCTGTCAGGGGCGGTGCGATTGTAGAGCTGGTACAAGCTGTGTTCATCGGCTTTGTCGCGCGGGCGTAGCAGCAGACCCGGCGGCGGCGAGGGTGCTTCCATCTCGCCAATGCCGGTCAGGATCAGCAGGTGCTCGGTGGTGTATGGCACAAAGCCGGAGCGGCGGGCCGGCTCCAGCAGGTCAGAGCCGGAGTCCAGGCGCAGAAACAGCTTCTGCGCTCCGTGTCGCACGGCGCCCGCGCTCAGCTGGTCAAACAAGTCGAGTGCGACACGCTCCGCATCCGGCGCTGCGGCGATCAGGCAATCGACCTCCCATGCGGTGCGTGCGCCGCGCCGGCGGGCAGAGATGATACCGCGAATGGTCTGACCATGAATGCTGATCCACGTGTGGCGGCCGGTGGCGAAGGAGAACCACTGCTCGACGGCGCTGCTGAGCAGGCTTGGCGGCTCGGGCTCGCGCCCTAATCGCTCCCAGGTGCGCGCCTCGTTCGGGTAGACGTTTCCGTCAAACGAAACCAGCGCCACAAGGTCAGTGGGGCGAACGGTTCGCGTGGCGCTCATCGGGCCTCAGTCCGGCGTGCGGGTGCTACTTGGCGCCGGCCGGCGCCTGCCCCTCGGCGATGGACACGAACAGCTCATGCAGGCGCTGGTCGCCGGTCAGCTCTGGGTGAAAGGCGGTGGCAAGCAGGTTGCCCTGGCGGGCTGCGACGATCCGGCCGTCGGGCAGGGCGGCGGTCACCTCAACGTCCGGGCCGGTGGATTCGATCACGGGTGCGCGGATAAACACGGCGTGGAATGGCGCATGCAGGCCATGCACCGGTAAATCAATCTCGAAGCTGTCTATCTGGCTGCCGAAGGCGTTGCGGCGCACTGTCATGTCCATCACACCGAGGTTGGGCCGGTCCAGGCCGATGGCATGGCGCGCCAGCATGATCGCGCCGGCGCAAGTGCCCCAGATAGGGAACCCCCGCCGGGCCAGCGCCTGAACCGGCTCCAGCAGGTCGTAGATGATCATCAGCCGGGCGATGGTCGTGGACTCACCGCCAGGGATGATCAGACCCTGAAGCCCGGCCAGATCGCGTGGCAGGCGCACCTCGCTGACCTCGGCGCCGGCTCGGCGCAGCGCCGTGGCATGTTCGGCGAAGTCGCCCTGCAGCGCAAGCACACCCACGCGTATCATGCACTGATCCCCGGACGCCGGAGCTCCACGCCTCGGCGTCGGTGCTGTGTTGCCGGTCTACCAGCCGCGCGTGGCCAGCAGCTCCTTCTCGGGGATGCTGCGGGCGGCAAGGCCGGACATCGCGCCACCGAGGTTCTTCGAGACCTCAGCGATGATCGATGCGTCACGGAAGTGGGTCGTTGCCTTGACGATGGCCTTGGCGCGCTGCTCGGGGTTACCGGACTTGAAGATGCCTGAGCCGACAAAGACGCCGTCTGCGCCCAGCTGCATCATCATTGCGGCATCCGCAGGGGTGGCGATACCGCCGGCGGTGAACATCACGACCGGCAACCGGCCAAGCTCCTTCACCTTGCGCACCAGCTCCACCGGCGCCTGCAGGTCCTTGGCGATGGCGTACAGCTCATCGTCCAGGGCGTTTTGCAGCATGCGGATGTCATCCATCACCTGGCGCATATGGCGGACAGCTTCAACGACGTCGCCGGTACCCGCCTCGCCCTTGGTGCGAATCATGGCGGCGCCTTCGGAGATGCGGCGCAGCGCTTCACCGAGGTTGCGGCAGCCACACACGAACGGCACCTTGAACGCGTGCTTGTCAATGTGATGGCGTTCGTCCGCCGGCGTCAGCACCTCTGACTCGTCGATGTAGTCGATACCGATCGCTTCCAGGACCTGCGCTTCAACGAAGTGGCCGATACGAGCCTTGGCCATCACTGGGATGGAGACGGCGGCCTTGATCTCGAGGATCATCTCGGGGTCCGACATGCGTGCGACGCCACCCTGGGCGCGGATGTCGGCGGGAACGCGCTCCAGCGCCATCACGGCGCAGGCGCCGGCCTCCTCGGCGATCTTGGCATGTTCAACATTGACGACGTCCATGATGACGCCGCCCTTCAGCATCTGGGCCAGGCCAGCCTTTACAGTCCACGTCCCGGTGACGTGATCGGTGGTCATCTGCAAGCCCCCTCATGGCGGAGAGCCGGGAACGCGGCGGCGCCGAACGGCTCATATCTATCCGTCAGTGTAATGGCTCAGCTAAAACAGCGGCAACCGAACATCTCTGGCCCCCATGGCAGATTTGTGTGGGGCGCAGCCGCTACGCTATCATGCAAAGGCACGCCCCCGTAGCTCAGGGGATAGAGCACTGGTCTCCGGAACCAGGTGCGCAGGTTCGAGTCCTGCCGGGGGTACCATCCGCGGTGCAAATCCCACGAGGGGGACGGGCTTCCGCTCGTCCCCGTCTTTGTGCCCACCCCGAGTAGCAACAGTCCGCAGGCGCGAGGAGGCCGGAGCCGGTGACAAGGCGCAATCAGCAGCGCAAGAAGCGCAACGTACGGTTTGACCCGCTAAAGGCGGCAGGCTACGACAACCGGCCCCACAAGCATGGCATCGGTTACCGGCTGCTCCACAATCGCTGGATTGTGCTGGGCGGCATGGGCATCATCGCCTTCTTCACCGTCTTCGGTACCTGCCTAAGCATCAACCAGGGTACCAGCAGCGATAACACACTTGGCTTTGAGACGGCCACGCCGGAGCCCACCGCTACCCGGACACCGGACCCAAATGCTAGCCCCACGGCCACACCAACCCCGACTCCCACGCCCGTGGTCCGGCGCTTCCCTTCGGCGCCGCCCATGGCAATCGATGTCGAGAAGTCGTACGTGGCCAGCATTCGCACGAGCAAAGGCACCATTCGCGTACAGCTGGCGCCTAAGGAGGCGCCGGAGGCCGTAAACAGCTTCGTGTTTCTGGCCCGCAACAACTACTACGACGGCTTGTCGTTCCATCGAGTGTCGGCGTCGTTTGCCCAGGGCGGTGACGGAGGGACCGGAGCGCCCGGCTACGGCCTGCCCGTGGTCGCGAACGGGCTCAAGCACGAACCAGGAGCGTTCGTACTGGCACGGAGCAACTCCGCCAATCAGCTCAGCGGCCAGTTCTATATCGCCCGGCAGGCACTACCGAACCAGGAGGGCCGCGACACGGTGATCGGCCGGGTGGTTGATGGCATGGGGGTGATTGAGCAGCTGACGGCCCGCGACCCTGACCGCAATCCTAACGCGCCGCCCGGCGATCAGATCATCTCGATCACCATCGAAGAGCAACCGGCAAGCTGAGCCGCAGCCGTCCAGCGTCGCAACCGAAAGGTTGGCGCCGCTGCACATCCAGGAGGAGCGCATTGGCCGCAAAGCAGTACAAGAGCCCGCCGGGTCTGGTGATTGACCCTGCCAGGCAATACGCCGCCACCTTGCACACTGAGGCCGGCGACATTGAGTTGGAGCTGTTCGCGTCCGACGTACCGGTCACCGTGAACAACTTCGTGTTCCTGGCGCGCGAAGGTTTCTACGATGGCGTGACCTTTCACCGCGTGATTCCGGGCTTTATGGCACAGACCGGCGACCCTACCGGTACAGGCACCGGCGGACCGGGATACCGGTTCAGGGACGAACGGGCCAGTAACACGCACGAGACGGGCACGCTCTCGATGGCGAATGCCGGACCGAACACCAACGGTAGCCAGTTCTTCATTTGTTTTGAGCCGCAGCCGCACCTGAACGGCAAGCACACCGTGTTTGGCAAGGTGACGCAGGGTATGGCGGCGCTCAACGCGATTCAGGCCCGCGACCCGATGCGAGCGAGGGAGCCTGGCACCGCGATTCGGAGTATCACCATCACCGAGTCCTAGGGCCGTGTGGCAGCAGGGCACAGCATGGCCCGATCCCCGAGGAATGGGATCGGGCCATACTGCGAGGGCACTGTCCGCCGGTGGCGGTGGGGCCGTCGCCCGCAGCCGGGAGGAGGGAGTCCGGCAGCTGGCGATGCAGCGCGGCAGGACGTGGAGCCTGGGCCTGCTCCGCGTCGGGGGCGCCGCCGCGCCGCCCGGTGCCGCCTCCGGCGAACAGAGGCTATATCGGCTCGCGCGTCACTTTCCGCGCGAGCGAAGCTGCAGTACATACCCTCCGATCGAGCGCACCTGGCCAAACGCGCGCCGGATCTCGTAGTCCGTGGCGCAATCGTTGCAGGCCAGGCGGCCGTCATAGCGAATGAACCCGGCCATTGGCCTGGGTGACTCACAGATGTCGCACCGCTGAGAAGCACGCGGGGAGATACCGTTGGCCAGGTCGTCTTCGACGAACAGGCGCATTGCCGCGCTGATGGCGTGCAGCTGCTCAGGCGTGAGCCGCTTGACGGCTGTGGCGCTTGCAGTTGCCGCCCGCGGCGGGCGGGCTGAGCATCGTGGCCAGGTGTGTGACGATCGCGCGCTCATCACCAGACGTTCCCCAGATGTGATGGGGAACCGCAGCGCGCGCGGACAACAAAGAGGGCCAAGGGCTGTAGCCCCTGGCCCGCGATAAGCCGCACTACGTCCCCCTTTGATAGCCTACGAGGTTAGCTGACGGGTTCGGCCTCAAAGGAGTCTGGCCTACCAGCCCGGCACGCCGGACCGGATTCACCCCGGAAGTTGGGTCCCCCGCTCTTCCTGTCGGTCAGGAAGACTCGGCTCGTATTCAGTTGTGGCCCTAGCCTAGCGCTAGCGCGAAGCTCATGTCAAGCCGTTGAGTCATGCTCTTTGCCCGGCTCGGTCGATGCGCCGCCGGGCGCCCGCTCAATCAGGAAGATCATCGCCCCAAACGGGATCGCCAGTACGGCCGCTGTGGCCGCCCACACCGGCTTGCCCGCAAGTACAAAGAAGATCGCCAGTGCGATCGCCAGCGACAAGCCGACTACCGCCACGATGCGGCCAAGCACGATGTAGGTAGGTATGCGCGGCTGCAGCATCAGGCACACCCCTCACTTGTGACCAGCGTAACGAACCCAGGCAGCGCCGGCAATGGAGCCGGCGGCCGTGTCTGCCCGACGGTGGAGCGGACCGCTTCAGCTCGCCGTGTCAATCTGGGCGCGCTGCAGACGTCCTGAGTAGTCGATGTAGATCGACTTCCACTCGGTATAGGTGTCCAGCGCCGCCTGTCCCGCCTCCCGATGACCGTTGCCGGTACCCCGGGTACCGCCGAAAGGTAGGTGCACCTCGGCGCCGATGGTGCCGGCATTGACATAAACGATCCCGGTCGTGATGCCGTCAATCGCGCGAAATGCCTTGTCGATGTCGCGCGTGAAGATCGAACTCGAAAGGCCATATGGCACGCCGTTATTGATCGTGATCGCCTCGTCGAGGTCTCCGGCGCGGATCACCGAGGTCACCGGACCAAAGATCTCCTCGCGCGCCACGCGCATTTCTGGCCGTGCGTCGATCAGCACGGTCGGCTCGAAGTAATAGCCACCGGTGAGGTCCGTCGCGGGGGGGCGCCGCCCACCAGTCGCTACCCTGGCGCCCTCCGCCTGGCCGATGGGGATATAGGCGGCGATCTTGTCCAGTTGAGCCGGATTGATCACCGGCCCGACATCTGTGTTGGGATCGAGACCCGGCCCCAGGCGCAGTTTCTCCGTACGCTCCACTAGCCGCGTCTGGAACTCATCCAGTACGCCGCGCTGCACGATCAGCCGGCTGGCCGCGGTGCAGCGCTGGCCGGAGGTGCCGAAGGCGCTCCAGATCACGCCATCGAGCGCCAGCGACACATCGGCGTCATCCAGCACGATGATGGCGTTCTTGCCGCCCATCTCCAGCGCCACGCCTTTGCCCAGCTCGGCGCAGCGGCGCGCCACTTCGGTGCCGACGGCATTGGAACCGGTGAAGGAGACGAACGAGATCAGCGGGTGCTCCACCACTGCCTTGCCGGTGTCCGGCCCGTCACCGAAGACGACGTTCAGTACCCCCGGTGGCAGGCCGGCCTCCTCGAACAGCCGGGTGAGGTGCCAGGCCGTTTGGGGTGCATACTGCGAAGGCTTGAAGACGGCGGTGTTGCCGCTGATCAGGGCAGGCATCAGCTTCCAGGTAGGAATGGCCATTGGGAAGTTCCATGGGGTAATGGCGCCGATCACACCCTTCGGCTGGCGAACAGCCATCGCCCACTTGTTCGGCAACTCGGACGGTGTAGTGAAGCCGAACTGGCGCCGTCCCTCTCCGGCCATGTAGAGGGTCATGTCAATCCCCTCTTGCACGTCGCCGGCGGCTTCCTTGAGCACCTTACCCATTTCGGTCGTCAGGGCGCGGGCCAGATCGTCCTTGCGCTCGCGCATCATGGCGGCTACGCGATACAGGATTTCAGCACGCTGTGGCGCCGGTGTGGCGCGCCAGGACGGGAGCGCGCGGTTCGCCGCATCGGCCGCGGCTGCGACATCCTCCACGGATGAGTCGGGAAACCGTCCGAGCGCTGCACCGCTGGCGGGGTTGTGGTTGGTGAACGTGTGGCCGCTGCGCGCCGAAACCCACTGCCCGTCGATGTAGTTCTGGAAGCTGTCCATCCGCCCTTCCCTCTCTGCAGCCCGCGCCCGCTGGTCGTGCGCCAGCGCTGTGGCGATGATAGCACCGCGCTCCAGCACCCCCGCGGGGGGGGCGGATACCGCACCGTCTGATTGGCAGCAGAAAGGGTAGGACAGTGGTGGGGTGGAGGTGGTCGGGGAGACAGGACTTGAACCTGCGACCCCCGCGTCCCAAACGCGGTGCTCTGCCGGGCTGAGCTACTCCCCGTGACGCTGAGTATACCAGGCGGAAGGAGGCTGGCACTAACTACCGGCGGCCGTTCGGAGCCGGTGGGTTGCTGCTGGTATGGAGCGGGCTGCGCCGACCAGGTTGCGCACATCCTCTTCGCCGCTGTCCTGCATCCAACGTTCTAGCCCGTTCAGCACCGTGAGCGGGGCGAGCGGATTGGTGAAGGTTGCGGTGCCCACCTGCACGGCCGTCGCACCGGCCATCAGGTACTCGACGGCGTCCTGGCCGGTCATCACCCCTCCAGAGGCGATGATCGGGATGGCCACGGCCCCGGCCACCTGGTACACCTGCCGCAGGATGACGGGTTTCACCGCTGGTCCGGAGAGCCCGCCGAAGCCGCGTCCCAGCACGGGCCGCCGGGTGTGGGTGTCAATCGCCATGCCCAGAAGCGTGTTGGCCACACAGACGGCATCCGCGCCGGCCGACTCCACCGCGCGGGCGATGCTGGCGATATCGGTGACGTTCGGCGTGAGTTTCACGATCACCGGCAGTTGGGTGGCGCGCAGACACACGGCGGTCACTTCCGCGGCGGCGTCGCAGTCGACACCGTACTCCATGCCGCCCAGTTCGAGGTTGGGGCAGGAGATATTCAGCTCCAGCGCGGCCACGCCGGGCACACCATCGAGCGTGCGGGCCAGTTCAGCGTATTCGCCGGGGGTATCGCCCAGGATGTTCACGGCGACCGGCACGCGCCAGGACGCCCACACCGGTGCCACCTGCTCGACGAGAGCCCGGACGCCAATGTTCTGAAAGCCGATGGAGTTGAGCATCCCGGCAGCGGTTTCGGCTGTGCGGAACTGGGCGTTGCCCTTGCGCGGCCGAAGGGTCGTGCCTTTGCTGACGATGCCGCCGAGGCGGTCGGTGTCGAAGACCTTGCGGTACTCGATGCCGTTGGAGAACGTGCCGGAGGCGGTCATCACCGGGTTGATCAGCGTCAGGCCGAACTTGCGCTGAGGGGCGAGGTCCACAGACAGGCGCATGGCTCGCGCTCCGAGGTATAGCGTGCAGGCCGGACAGACGGCGAGGGCGCCGGGTTGAGCGCCCTCGATACCCGCCGATGTGACGAGGCGGCCACTAGGCAACGTCCGCCGACCGGCCGAGCAGGTCACGCAGGTTGGCCCGCGGCCGTTCGGCCTCGGTGGCGACCGCCTCCTGGCCCTGGGCTTTGCGCCGCCAACGGCCAAAGCCGCTCTCGCCGTGGTCGTTATCCCACACGGATTCGTTGGTGGAGTTCGGGAACTCGCGTTCGGCGCCGCATCGCTTGCAGATCCCCTGGCTGGTGGCGCCGTTCGGCGATGCGATGCGCCAGTGATGCTGGCACTCGGTGGCGGTCTGCGCGGTCTCGAGCATGTTCGTATCACTCATCGGTGAGATCTTGCCTCCCGGGGGTCCGCTGTGATCTGGTCCGTACACCGGTTGGGGTACGCAGCAACTACGGCCCGGAGCGGAGGCCGTTTCGCAGGCAGTGGGCGGGCCGGGTTGGCGCCGCTGCCGATACCCCTGGAATGTTAACGCTAGCACCAGCGGTCTGACTTGTCAAGATTTCTTGCAGTTACGCCGGTGTTAGTGCCGACATCTCGCACGATATCCCTCAACTTGCCATGATTGTCCTGTTATGACGGCAATGCGAGTGCGTTTCGGACTGAAGTCCGTCGACGCATCACGATTATCATCCAACCGAGTGTGCCAACGGCGCATGGCGCAGTTGCGGTCCCACCGGCTGACACTTGCACGCTGTTCGCTTGCGCAGCTGACTTGTACACTGCAGGTGGAAGCGGCTAGGGTCGCCGTCTCTCGCCCGTCTGGCCCGCACCGAGATCATCACTTCCCACCGGCCTTCGCCGGCATCGAGGTTACTTTCATGGCCCTTCTTGCGGATGGTGCCGCAACGACTGCTCTTCACTCCGCCATCATTGATGCCCTGCGTGCCGTAAACGATCCGGAACTTCACCGCGACGTCATCACCCTCAATATGATCCATGACCTCGCCATCCGCGACGGCGACGTCTCGCTCAGGCTTGTGCTGACGACGCCGGCCTGCCCCGTGCGCCGCGACTTCCAGGAGATGGTAGAAGCGGCGGTGCAGGCTGTACCCGGGGTGCGTAGTGTCCGCGTAGTGCTCGGGGCCGAAGTGCGTGGCTCGGGCCCGGTGCAGGGCAAGAAGGCGGTGGAAGGCGTCCGCAACGTGATCGCGGTTGCGTCGAACAAGGGCGGCGTCGGTAAGTCGACCGTAGCCGTGAACCTGGCGGTGGCGCTGGCGCGGCTGGGCGCGCGCGTGGGTCTGGTCGATGCGGATATCACCGGTCCCAACATCCCAACGATGATGGGGTTTGAGCCAGGTTTCCAGGCACAAGAACGCGGTCTGCGGGTTCAAGACGCTTACGGTGTGCGGGTGGCGTCGCTGGGGTTCTTGCTACCGAAGGGTACGCCAGTGGTGTGGCGCGGCCCCATGATCGGCACCGGCGTGCGCCAGTTGCTCCATGATCTGCAATGGGGCGAGCTGGATTACCTGGTTGTTGACCTTCCGCCTGGTACCTCGGATGCGTCCATGAGCTTGGCGCAGGAGACCCCGCTGGCCGGCGCGGTGATCGTCTCGACGCCGCAGGAGGTGGCGCTGGAGGATGCCACCAAGGCTGTGACGATGTTTGAGAAGCTGTCTGTCCCCGTGTTCGGTATTGTCGAGAACATGAGCTACTTCGTCTGCCCTGACTGCAGCAGCCGCCATGAGATCTTTGGCCATGGCGGCGCGCGGGAGGCGGCAGAGGAACTGGGAATCGACTTCCTCGGCGAGATCCCGCTGGATACGCGCGTGCGCTCGGGAGGCGATGCCGGCAAGCCGGTGGTCGCCGTGGCCCCAGACTCCCCGGCGGCGCAGTCGTTGATCGCGGTGGCCGAGCGCGTGGCGGCAAAGTTGAGCGTACTGCAGTACGCGGGAGCCATGTAGTGCCACGGTATTACCTGAGGAAGCTCCGTCAGGAGCATGGCATTGCCTCCACCAACGGGGTGGAAGCAGCCTTTTACACGGGCCACTCCGCAAGCACGACGCTGCTGGAGCGGCCCGTTGACGTGGACGCCATCGCCATCGCTGCGGTGATGACGCCAGACGTGGCCACCATTACCGGTGTGCTGCCTGACGCGCTGGAGACACCGGCAGCCGGCATCGGTGACGGTGATGCGGCCGGTGCGCGACGGCGACGGCGACGGGGCCGGCGGGGTCGTGGTGGTGTAGCTGCCGATGGCCAGAGCCCGGAGCCGGTGGTCGCCGCTGAGGAATTCGGCGTACTGCCGGGCGAGCCGGGCTTGCCTCCGGAACTGGTCACCTATGACGAGAGCTTCGTGCCGGACATGCCGCCATCGTCGCACCTGGCGGCGATGGTGCAGAGCGGTGGTCTGGTGTTGCCTGACCGCCGGCGGCGGCGGCGAAGAGGTAGCACGGATGGGGTCACCGCCGAACCGCCGCCGGCCGCTCCCGCCCGCTTGCCGGAGGCGCCGGCGGCCCGTGCCGGCGGTGGTGTCCGCGACCGGCTGACGGTCACCGATGAGCAAGTGGTACGCCAGACATTGCTGCTGGACCAACTTCTACAGCGGCAGACTGCCATGCTTAAGGCCATCGAGCGCATGATGCAGGTGGTTGAGCGACGCGGCGGCATGGGAGGCGGAAGCGGTGGCTCCTACACGGCGTCGCCGCGTGTGGCGGTGTTCGTCGATGTGCCGAACATCGTCTATGCGGCTGAGCGCATTGGTGTGTGGCTGGATTGGGGAAAGATCCTCGCGTATCTCACTCGAGACCGCCAGCTCGTTCGGGCGACGGCGTACGCACCGGTAAGTGACGATCCCCACCAGCGCATCGAGTCGCAGAAGTTCGTCCAACCGTTCTACAACCTGCCGTACCGGATCCTGACCAAGCCGCTCAAGCGGTTTGGCAATGGTGAGATCAAAGCCAACTTCGATGTCGAGCTGGCGATTGACGCCATCACCATGGCCGACCGGCTCGACATCATCTGTCTCGTGTCCGGTGACGGTGACTTCCGGCGGATGGTAGAAATCGTTCAGGCCAAGGGCGTGCGGGTAGAGGTGATAGCCTTTAGCTCTTCCACAGCCGGCGACCTGCGGACCGTATGTGATGATTACCTGGACATTAGCCAGCACCTGCACGAATTTGCGGTGACCCGCTGAGCAACGCGACGGGCATTGGCTCGGCCGTGTCTCCCTAGCGCCGGCTACTTGCCGTGCCGGCGCTGGCGTTGCTGGTACGAACGGATCGCCCGCAGGAAGTCGATGTGGCGAAATGCGGGCCAGTAGGCATCGCAGAAGTAGTACTCGGCGTAGGCGGACTGCCAGAGCAGGAACCCTGACAGCCGGACTTCGCCCGAGGTGCGGATGATGAGGTCTGGATCGGGCGTTTGCTCGGTGTAGAGATAGCGCCCGATTTCTTCCGGCTCCAAGCCGGCCGCAATCCCCTCCAGTGAGTCCCCACGCGTGAGCCGGTCAGCGATCAGCCGCCGGACCGCATCGGTGATCTCCTCGCGGCCACCGTAGGGCACAGCGATGTTGAGCTGATAGCCTTGGTAGCTGCTGGTCTCCTCCTCGGCCCGGGCGATGATCTGGCGGGTGGACTCGGGCAGCAGCTCCAGCCGGCCGACGACTTTGATGCGGCGCGGGAGGCGTACCTGCCGCTGCAGGGCGGCCAGCCCGGTAATCGTCTCCTCGATGATGCCCATCAGTGGCACCAACTCATCCGGATCGCGGCTGAGATTGTCGGTGGACAGAGCCCACATCGTTACGACGGGAATCCGCAGCTCCTCGCACCAGCCGAGCACCTCAGTCACCTTGTTGGCGCCGGCCTGGTGGCCATGCTTGACATGGCCGAGGCCGTGGCGGCGGGCAAACCGGCGGTTGCCATCAACAATCAGGGCAAGGTGGTGGGGAACGGGGCGGTGGCGCACCCAATGGGAGAGCCGCTGCTCGTACACACGGTAGATGGGGTCCTTGATCATCGCCGGGATGATCTCCATCAATGCACCTCGTGGCCGCCGGGTTCAGACGGGCGGGGATCGCTTCTCAGCGTAGCGCACGCAGGGTTGGCTATGGCGGCGGTGGCGAGGTTTCCGCTGCGATTCGCTGCCGCGCAATGCCGGCGTAATGCTCGTCCGCTTCAATCAGCAGCCAGCGACGCTGCCGCCGTGTGGCCGCGACACCCGTTGTGCCGGCGCCAGCAAACGGGTCCAGGATGACATCCCCTGGATCGCTGGCCAGGTCGATCAACCGTTCCATCAGCGCCAGCGGCTTCTGCGCCGGATGTCTTCCGTGACGCTTCTCCGAGCGGGGCGTTACGGGGAACTCCCACAGGTTGCGCATCTGCCGCCCGCCGTTCAACTCCTTGGCGCGCTGGTAGTTGAAGATCCACCTGCGCGCCCGCTCGGGTGTCTCGTTGACCGCCCAGATCAACTGCTCGGTGCTCTCCGTCAGCATCCGAGCCGTGATGTTGGGCTGGGCATTGGGTTTGAAGTGAATGATTGAGTTGAGCAACCGCCGGTTGAGCGCGCCCTGCAGAATGGAGCCTAGCTGATAGATGTTGTGGAATGTGCCAAAGACGATCACATTGCCGTTCGGGCGCACCACGCGACAAACCTCAGTCAGCCAGGCAAGGTTGAAGGCGAAGAACTCGTCTGCCGAGAACCGATCCCAAGCTTCTTGCATGGTGACATGCGTTGAGAACGCCCAGCCCAGCCCACGAGACTTCGACATGTTGAACGGCGGGTCGGCAATACACAGGTCAACGCAGCCGTCGGGCCAGCTCCGCATGACTTCGATGCAATCGCCCACAATCAGCGCAGGGCTGGCCGGCGGCCCGGGGAAACCGGAGCGACACTCGTCCATGCGCTCCCCTTCAGGCGTAGACATCGCGCAGCTCGAAGCGAGGTCCGTCCTTACAGATCAGCTTCATGCCATGCCGGCGTGTCTCCACGGCGCAGGAGTAGCAGATGCCGGTGCCGCAGGCCATCCGCTGCTCCAGCAGCACCTGGCAGGACTTGCGGTACTGGACAGCGCGCAGCGGCGCCGTCATCGCCTGGAACATCGGTGCTGGCCCGCAGGCAAAGATCTGATCGGACCATGGTGCGAAGCGCGGCAGTAGTTGGGTGACGAAGCCATGGTGACCAGCAGAACCGTCATCGGTAGCCGTGACTAGCTCTACCTCGGGCGGCAGGAGAAGCGCCGGATACAGATAGGCGGCGGAACGGGCGCCCAGCAGCAGCGTGATACTGCGCCCGCGGGCGACCTCCTCGTCTGCCAGCCACACCAGCGGCGCGACACCGATGCCCCCGCCAACCAGCAGCAGGTTGGTGCTGGCGCTGCGGACGGTGAAGCCGTGGCCGAGTGGCCCGAACAACGCCACCGTGTCGCCCGCCACACGGCGGGATAGCCAGTCCGTACCGCGACCAACCACTTCGAGCAACAGGCCCAGTTCCGGGCCGCCATCGCCATCGCGCACCCGGTAGATCGAGAGCGCCCGCGGCAAGAGTGGATCATAGCCCTCACCGCAACGCAGCATCACGAACTGGCCAGGGCGGGCACGGCGGGCAATCTCCGGCGCTTCCAGCCACAATACGAACGTATCGCGATAGAGTGACCGGCACTCAAGGACGCGGGCTGTGACCTGCTTCACTTCGCCACGCTCCCTACCGCCTGCGCCCGGTACTCGGCCAGCGGCGCCACGTGGTAGTGCATCCCTCCGCCTGCCAGCGCGGCGGCGGCGGCGCGGGCCGTATCGATGGACGTGAAGCAGGGAATTCGCGTCTCAGCCGCCGCGCGGCGGATGTGGAACCCGTCACGCAGCGTGCCGGTGATGCGATTCTCCGAGGTGTTCACCACGACGTTTACACGACCTTCTCGGATCACGTCGACGACCGTCGGGTAGGCGCCGCTCAGGATCTTCTCGACCTCGGTCACCGTGTATCCCATGCCGCGGATCATCGCCGCCGTGCCGGCGGTGGCGTAGAACTGATAGCCGGCCTCCGCCATCTGCCGGATGACCGGGACAGCGGCGGCCTTGGTCTGATCTGAGATTGACAGCAAGGCGCTACCGGTGGACGGCAACATCAGGTCCGCCGCTAGCAGCGCCTTGGTGAGGGCCGCCGGCCAGTCAACATCGACACCCATCACCTCGCCGGTGGACTTCATCTCCGGGCCCAGATACGTATCGACGCCAATCAGCTTGGCCATGGAGAACACGGGTGCCTTGACGGCGACCAGCTTCTGGCGCTTCCACAGGCCGCCGGTATAGCCCTGATCGTGCAACGTTCGGCCAAGCATGATATTGACCGCAACCTGCACCATCGGCACGCCGGTCACCTTGGAGAGGAAGGGCACCGTGCGCGAGCCTCGTGGGTTTACCTCCAGTACGTATACCTGCGAGCCGCCATCGGCTCCGGGCATGATCACGTACTGGATGTTGATCAGGCCGCGGGCGCCGATGGCGACGCCGATGCGCCGCGTGAAGTCGACGACGGTAGCAACCTCAGCATCCGACAGGTTGAGCCCTGGATAGACGGCCATCGAGTCGCCGGAGTGCACGCCCGCCCGCTCGATGTGTTCCATGATGCCGGGAATCAGGACATCAACGCCGTCGCAGATAGCGTCGACCTCGACTTCCTTCCCCTCCAGGTACTTGTCGATCAGGATCGGCTTGCCGGCAGCCACATCGGTGGCAGTGGACATATAACGCACAAGTTCAGTCGCGTTCTGAACGATCTCCATCGCCCGTCCACCGAGCACGTAGCTGGGCCGGACGAGCACCGGGTATCCGATCAGTGATGCGGTCTTGAGGGCGTGTTCCAGTGTGGTGACGGCGGCGCCCGGCGGCTGCGGGATCCCCAGCTGCGTCAGGAAGTCCTCAAACCGGCGGCGGTCCTCGGCGATGTCAATCGCCTCCCAGGACGAGCCGATGATCGGTAGATCGTGGGCGTACAGCGGGCCCGCCAGGTTGATAGCGGTCTGACCGCCGAACTGGACAATACTGGCTGGTGGCTCGCCCTCGCCTGCCTCGTTCTCGATGATGTCCCGCACCGCCTCCTCATCGAGTGCCTCGAAGTACAAGCGGTCGGACGTGTCGAAGTCGGTGGAGACGGTCTCTGGGTTGGAGTTCGCCATGATTGCGGCGTATCCGGCGCGCTGGAGCGCCCAGGCGGCCTGCACCGAGCAGTAATCGAACTCGATCCCCTGGCCGATGCGGATCGGGCCAGAGCCGATCACGAGGGCTTTCTTGCCAGGCAGCGGCAGCGCCTCGTTCTCCTGCTCGTAGGTGCTGTAGAAGTACGGTGTTGCCGCATCGAATTCAGCGGCGCAGGTGTCCACCATCTTGTAGACCGGGCGGATATTCCAGCGCATGCGCGCCTCACGCACCTGCTCAGGCAGGCGGTCACCCAGCCGCCCAATCTGCGCGTCGGCGAAGCCCATGCGTTTGGCAGCGCGCAGCAGCTCCGGCGTCAGCGGCTCGGCCAGCAGCCGCTGTTCCATGTGAATGATGTTCTGGAACTTGTGCAGGAACCATGGATCGACGCCAGTGCGGCGGGCCAGTTCCATGACGTCCATACCGCGTCGCAGCGGTGAAAACAGCGCCCAGAGCCGCTCGTCGGTGGCATGCAGCGGGCGCGTGGTCGGGTCGTCCCAGGCGTGATCCTCCCACAGCAGTGACCGCCCACCTACTTCCAGCGAGCGCACGGCCTTCTGCAGCGCCGCCTCGAACGTGCGGTCAATTGCCATCACCTCACCGGTCGCCTTCATCTGTGTCCCCAGCGTGCGATTGCCGAAGGGGAACTTGTCGAACGGCCAGCGCGGGATCTTCACCACGACATAATCGAGCGCTGGTTCAAAGGCGGCTGTGGTCTTCTGGGTGACGGCGTTGGGGATCTCCTCCAGCCGCCGGCCGACGGCGATCTTGGCGGCGACACGGGCGATCGGATACCCGGTCGCCTTTGAAGCCAGCGCTGACGAGCGGGACACGCGGGGATTGACCTCGATCACGTAGTAGGGCAGCGCGCTCGTGCCGGCCTGTGCGGTTTCGGGCGGGAGGTCGCTGTCCTGCCAGGGGACAATATCGTGGCGGGGCGCCAGGGCGAACTGGACGTTGCATCCGCCCTCGATACCCAGCGCGCGGATGATCTTGAGCGAGGCCGAGCGCAGCATCTGGTGATCGCGGTCGGAGAGTGTCTGCGAGGGCGCGACCACGATGGAATCGCCGGTGTGGACGCCCATCGGATCGATGTTCTCCATATTGCACACGGTGATGCACGTATCGTTGGCATCGCGCATCACCTCATACTCCAGCTCCTTCCAGCCCACCAAGCTCTTTTCCAGCAGCACCTGATGAATCGGACTAGCGGCCAGGCCGCCGGCGGTGATGCGCTCGAACTCCTCCTCGGTAGAGGCGATGCCGCCGCCTGTGCCGCCGAGCGTGAATGCGGGGCGAATCACCAGCGGCAGACCGATCTGTTCCTTCGCGACGCGGGCCTCACCCATGGAGTTGACCGTCAGGCTGGGCGGCACCGGCTCGCCGATGCTAATCAGCAGTTCCTTGAACAGCTCACGGTCTTCGGCCATCTTGATCGTCTCAAGGGTGGCGCCGAGCATCCGGACCTTGTACCGGTCCAGCACGCCCGATTCCGCCAGCTGCACCGCCAGATTGAGACCGGTCTGTCCGCCGAGCGTGGGCAGCAGGGCATCAGGCCGTTCGCGATCGATGATGCGTGTGAGCACCTCGACCGTGAGCGGCTCGATGTAGATCACGTCGGCGATGCCTTCGTCGGTCATAATGGTGGCGGGATTGGAGTTGACCAGCACCGAAACGACGCCCTCTTCGCGCATCGCCTTGCACGCTTGGGTGCCTGCATAGTCGAACTCTGCCGCCTGCCCGATAATGATCGGGCCCGAACCGATGATCAGGACCTTCGAGGGCTTCGCCAACACGCCACTCCCATATTTCGTGCTGCGTATTCCGTATTCCGTCGGGGCCGGCCGGCACGCTTACGGAACACGCGAACCGAAATACGCATTGCTACACGGGCAGTTCATATGCCATCCCGCCGCCGCTGAGCTGGACGATGGGGCCGATGGCGCTGAAGAACGACAACGCGGGCTCGTTGTAGGCCGGGATCGTGCCCCGTAGCTTGGTGAAGCCGGTGGACTTCGCGAACTCGGCGCAGGCGCGCGCTAGCTCGATGCCGATGCCACGGCGGCGGTGCGACTCGCGCACCCACACACCCATCGTCAGTGTGTCTGCTTCGACCTGGTCCGGCTGCAGCACGGCAAACGCGACGACCTCATTGCCGTCTTTGCAGTAGAACAGGCCGCCGCGATCGCCAATGCGTTCGATGTGTGCGGTCCATTCGGCGGCGGTGCGATTGGGCGGCAGCGCGGTCCCGACACCACCCAGCTTGTCACCGTGCTCCTTGTTGATGGTCTCGGCCAGCACGGCCACACCGGCTGCGATCTCTGCCACGTCTCCCTTGCGGGTGGGGTCCACGCGATCGGCGGCTGTGACGCTCATCCACGTCCTCCCTTTGCGGCCGCTACCATCGCCAGGAAGCGGTCAAACAGGTACATATTATCGTGCGGCCCGGGTGAGGCCTCAGAGTGATACTGGATTGACAGCACTGGCTCGGACCGGTGCGTTAGCCCTTCGCAGGTGTAGTCGTTGAGGTTCAGGTGCGACACCTCTGCTCCGCCCCGCAGTCCATCCGGGTCCAGCGCGTAGCCGTGATTCTGGGCGGTGATGTGCACCTCACCGGTGAGCAGGTCTTTGACCGGATGGTTGCCACCGCGGTGGCCGAACTTGAGTTTGAAGGTTCCGGCGCCGAAGGCGCGCCCGAGCACTTGATGGCCCAGGCAGATGCCCATCACCGGCGTGCGGCCGACAATGCCCTTGGCGGTTTCCACCATGAAGTCGAGCAGTTGCGGGTCACCGGGGCCAGGGGACAGCAAGACGCCGTCCGGTTGCCGGGCCAGCACCTCGGCCGCCGGTGTGTCGCATGGCAGGGCCGTGGTCCGGTAGCCCTGGCGGTTGAGGGTGCGCATGATGTTGTACTTCAGGCCCTCGTCCAGCAACACGATATGGCCGCGTGGTTCGGTGGCCGGCTCCCAAGTGTAGGGCCGTGTTGCTGTGACCTGCCGCACGTAGTCACCGTCGTCATAGCGCGGCAGATCGCGTAGCCGCTCCAGCGCTTGCGCCGGCGTCTCGTCTGACGTGACCGTGCCCATCATCACCCCGGTGGTACGCAGCCGCCGCGTGAGTGCGCGCGTGTCGATGCCAGCGATCGCCGGGATACCGTTGCGTGTGAGATAGTCGTGCAGTGTGTCGCCGCCGCGGGGATGGCTGGGGATGGCGCAATCTTCGCGCATGACGAACGCCGCCGCCTGTACCTGCCGCGACTCGGTTTCGCCGGTGCGGGTGGCGTAGTTACCGATCAGGGGGTACGTCATCACGATGACCTGCCCGGCGTAGGAGGGGTCCGTCAGGATTTCCTGGTAGCCGGTCATACTCGTGTTGAAGACGACCTCGCCGTGCCCTCGGACCGGGGCGCCGGCTGCTTGGCCCTGATAGACCGTGCCATCTTCCAGCACCAGGAATGCCCGTTCTACCACTTGCGATGCTCCCGACTGCCGCTGGACAGCAGCTAATTCTCTAATGCGTTATACGTAACCGTGCCGGACGCCACCGTTACCAGCACCTGACCCGTCAGTTGCCAGCCGTCAAACGGCGTGTTCTTGCCCTTTGACGCTAGCGCTGCCGGTTGGACGGTCCATATTCGATCGGGGTCGATCACCACGACATCCGCCGGGGCGCCGGCCGCCAAGGTACCCAACCCGGTGAGCCCCGTTCGTTCGGCCAGGCGCAGCGCCCGCGCTGGACCGCAGGTCAGCCGGGCGAGCGCCTCGGCGAACGAGATGCGGCCCGCGTGCACCAGCCGCAGTACCAGCGCGAGCGCCGTCTCCAGTCCTGTCAGGCCGGGCGCGGCCAAGTCAAACTCGCACAGCTTGTCGGTGGTCGCGTGCGGCGCGTGGTCGGTCGCCACTGCGTCAATCGTACCGTCCCGTAAGCCGTCAATGCACGCCTCGACATCGCGGTCGGTGCGTAAGGGTGGGTTGACGCGACAACTGGTGTCATACGGGGCAGTGTCCCGGCCGAGCACCGCTTCGTGTGTCAGGGTGAGGTGATGGGGCGTGACTTCGGCCGTCACGGGCACGCCGCGGGCTTTGGCGGTCCGCACCAGGTCAACCGCGCCGGCGGTGCTGACATGCTGGATGTGAATGTGCCCGCCGGTCAGGGCGGCAAGCTGGAGATCGCGGGCGACCGCGGCCTCCTCGGCCGCCGCCGGTGTGCCCTTCAAGCCTAGCCGTGTGGCGACCCAGCCCTCATGCATCACGCCACCAGCCGCGATCACCGGGTCCTCGGCGTGGTCAAGAACGGGCAGGCCAAGGGCGCGGGCGTACTCCAGCGCGTGGCGCATCAACCCGCTATCGACGACGTAGGTACCGTCGTCGCTAAAGCCGATGCAGCCGGCCGCGGCCAGTTCACCCATCTCCGCCAGCTGCTTGCCCGCACGGCCCCGCGTGATGGCGCCGGTCACCAGGACCCGCGCGGCCGCTACTTCGGCGGCGGTGCGCTGGATATACTCGACCACGGCACGGTTGTCGATGGCGGGGTCGGTGTTTGGCATGGCGCACACAGTAGTGAAGCCACCACGGGCGGCCGCACGGGTGCCGCTGGCGATGGTTTCCTTGTACTCCTGCCCTGGCTCGCGCAGGTGCGTATGCAGGTCGATCAGCCCGGGTGCCACGACCAGGCCGCGGGCATCGATGGTCCGAGCTGCGGTCGCCGTTCTGGCGCCGGGCACGGCGACGCGGCCGTCGATGAGCAGCAGATCACCCACGGCATCGGTGCCTGTGCCGGGGTCGATGATCCGGCCGCCCGTGATCAGCAGGGGCTCTGCCGCCATACTCAGCATCCTTTGTTGCCCGGTCCCGCAATCGTGGAGCTACGCCGCGCGCTTACCCCCGCGGATCAGGTAGAGCAGCGCCATCCGAACCGCCACACCGTTCGTCACCTGCTCTTCGATGCCGGATTGCACGGAGTAGGCGACATCAGGGGCGATCTCCACGCCCTCATTCATCGGCCCCGGATGCATCACCAGCGCGTCGGGTTTGGCCCACCGTAGCCGCTCGGCGGTGATCTCATACAGCCGGGAGTACTCGCGCAGACTGGGAATCAGCCCGGACTGCATGCGTTCCTTCTGCAGCCTGAGCGTCATCACCACATCGGCGCCGTCAAGCGCTTCCCGAAGATCGTGGCAGACGGTGACATGCGGCAGGCATCGCCCAGGCTCAGCCTCATCGATCACACCGAGCCCGGCCGGGATCAGGGTCGGCGGTCCGCAAACGACGATCTCCGCCCCCGCGGCGCTCAGTCCCCACAGGTTTGAGCGGGCGACGCGGGAGTGCATGATGTCGCCGACGATGACGACCTTGCAGCCGCGCACGTTGCCTAACCGCCGCTGAATGGTGAACAGATCGAGCAGCGCCTGGGTAGGATGTGCGTGCCAGCCGTCGCCACCGTTTAGCACCGCAGCGTCCACATGCCGGGCGGCGAGATAGGGCGCACCGGAGTTGCTGTGGCGCATCACGAGGATGTCGACGCCGATCGCTCGCAGGGTGCGCACGGTATCAATCAGCGATTCACCCTTCTCTACGCTGGAGCCAGAGGAGGAGACATTGATGACATCAGCGCCCAGGGCCTTGCCTGCCAGTTCGAACGACGCGCGGGTGCGGGTACTGGCTTCGTAAAACAGCGTGGCGATGGTTGTGCCGCGCAGCGTGGGGAGTCGCGGCACCTCGCGGCCCAGTACTTCGCGCATTGCGTCAGCCGTCTCAAGGACGATCGCGATCTCGTCCGGCGTGAAATCGTCCAGGTCGAGGACGTGGCGGCGGGTCCACGGGAGCGGAGACGGTTCTGCCGTTGCCTGCGGCGGGCGGGTGCTCATCCCGGTGCCGTTGGCGGCCTCCTGCTGATCGCGCCGGTCGACTGTTCGGGTCAAACCGTTCATCGTCTTAATCCCTCCCCGGGCTGTGCAGCAGCACACGGTCGTTGCCATCGGTCTCGGCTAGTTCCACACTGACGAGTTCGTCCCGCGAGGTCGGCAGGTTACGGCCTACGAAGTCCGGCCGGATCGGCAGTTCACGGTGGCCGCGGTCCACCATGACGGCCAGCATGATGCGGCGTGGCCGGCCGAAGTCGTTCAGTGCGTCCAGCGCTGCCCGGGCGGTGCGACCGGTGTAGAGCACATCATCTACCAGCACCACCGTCTTATCGTTGATGTCCGTGGGGATATGGCTGCGCTGGACCCGCGGACGGGCAGCGAGACGGGGGAGGTCGTCTCGGTGCAGGCTGATGTCCAGCGCCCCCACGGGCACCGGCACTCCCTCGAAGCCTTGGATGGCCGTGGCGATGCGGCGGGCGAGCGGTGCCCCGCGCGAGTGCACCCCGACCAGTACGACGCCGCTGGCGCCGCGTGAGTGCTCCACGATCTCGTGGGCGATGCGCCGGATAGCGCGTTGCATGTCAGCGTCCGACATGATCACCTTGTCCGCCATCAGCGCGCCCCCGGGACAAATCGGGGCGTGAAAAAACTCCCTCCTCCGGCTGACCGGTGAGGGAGCAATGGCCGGCGCACTGCGCGCCCGTGGACAACGTGCCTCATCATGCGACCCGCTCCCTTTCCGGCCTCACAGGACCGGATTAAAGGCTGCGTATCCGCCCTTGCCCTGGCATTGTAGCAGCCGCCGCCGGGTCGCTCAAACGGCCAAACGGCATCGCGCGCACGGGGTCACCGGCGGGCCTGTGTTAAACTGGCTGCGGCGGTCCGCTTGGCGGCAACGAACAAGGTAGGGACCGACGGTGACCATCACTCCACTGACCGGGCCGGTGCCCGAGGTTTCGGATGTTCGTGGCAGAATCGTGAACGCGGCGCTGGATCTGTTCGCCGCGAAGGGCTATGCGGCAGCATCGCTCCGGGAGATCGCCGAGGCTGCCCGCACCACCAAGCCCATGATCTATTACTACTTTCAGTCCAAGGAGGGGCTGTACGCCTCAACGCTAGGTGAACGGCTCCAGGCGTTTGCCGACGCCATTGACCGCGCCACCGAGCGCGACGACGACCCGCGTGACCGCCTACGCGCCTTCTCAGACGCCTACCTCGCGTACTTTCAGTCTCAGGAGCCACACCTTGCCTTTGTCGTGCGGGAGGTGTTCGGTCTCGGAGCACAGATTATGGCGGAGTTCGGCCGGACCCTCGACCAGCATATCTCCGGCCGGCTGCGGTGCATCTTAGAAGACGGTATGGAGCGCGGGGTGTTTCGGCGCACCGATGCCAATGCCTGCGCCGTGGCCGTGATGGGGATTCTCAGCATGTTCATTCTGCGGCGCGTGTTCGGCGGTGAGTCGCTGGACCGCGAAGCGGCGGTGGCGCAGGTGGTCGACTTCTACGTACCGGGGCTCGGCGTCCGCTAGTCGAACAGATCGGCAGTCGCTGTCCGCGGCGCGGGTCCGGCGGCGCCACCTGCCATCCGCCGGCGGCGCAGGCTGCTGTAGGCATACGCCGCGACAAAGCCGGCGGCGCCCAGCAGTACAATACTGGCCCCAGACGCGACATTCAGGTGATAGCTGAGATACATCCCCATGAAGCCGGTGATGGCGCCGAGCACCGCCGACCACACCAGCATCCGGCCAAAGCTGTCGGTGAGCAGCCGCGAGGTCACCGGCGGAATCACGATGGTGGCGGCGATCAGCGTCACGCCCACGATTTGCATGGAGGCGACGATGGTGGCCGCCAGCGCAAGGGCGAAGCCGGTGTCCAGCCAGCCCGCGGGCACCCCGTACACCGGCGCCACGTCCGGGTCAAACGTCAGGAACAACAACTGCTTGTAGGCGAAGAACACAAACGCCGTCACCGCAGCCGTAACCGCGCCGATCACCCACAGATCCGTAACGGTGACGCCCAGGATGTTACCGAACAGCGCCGCCTCGAAGTTACGGGTGAAACTGCGCCCGCGACTAATCAGCGCCACGCCAAAGGCGAAGCTGGAGGTCGTGATGATGCCGATGGCCGCGTCGGCGCCGATCCTGCGGCCGCGCGCCGTGGCGTTGATCAGGACCGCGGAAAGAAACCCCCAGAGGCCGGCGCCGATGTAGAAGTTCCAGTCAATGAAGTAGCTGACCACTGCGCCGCCAAACACCGAATGCGAGAGGCCATGGCCGATGTAGCTCATGCCGCGGAGCACAATGTAGACGCCGAGCAGCCCGCACAGCGCTCCCGCCAAGGTCGCGGCAACTAACCCGTTGCGGAAGAACGCATAATCGAGCGGCTCAAGTATCGGCATCGTGATCGTCCCGCCGGCCGGGGCTCGGCATGGCTATGGCTCGCCGTCCGGAGCTGAACCGGTGACGGCGGGAACGGCATGGGCGTGTACGTGCGCGTGCCACGGCTCAGTGGCGGCATGCTGGTGCTCGTGACTGTGCCTCAGCCGCTCGCGCAGCCGGTGGGGAGCAATGTCTGCCACCAGCAGCAAGCCATCTTGCCGGACGACCTGCATGTCGGCGCCATAGGTACGGCTCAACACGTCCGGTGTGAACACGTCATCGGGGTCGCCATGGGCCACGACCCCGCCGTTGATGCACACAACTTGCGGCAAATGGGCGGCGACGGCGTTGAGCTCGTGCGTGGTCAGGACCACCGTTACGCCATCGCCGTTGATGTCTGACAGCAGATGCAGCACCTCGTCGCGGGTCTTGACATCGACTCCACTAGTCGGCTCGTCCAGCAGCAGAATACGGGGCTCGGAGATCAGAGCGCGGGCCAGGAACACCCGCTGCTGCTGCCCTCCCGACAGGTCACGGATGTGGCGGCGGGCCAGGTTGTTGATACCCAGGCGGCCAAGGATGCGATGCAGGTGGGTACGGTCAGCTTGGGACGGCCATGGCCATGGCCACGTCTTCATGGCGCGACCCATTAGCACCACTTCCTCGACGGTGACCGGGAAGTTCCAGTCCACCGTCTCCAGCTGTGGCACATAGGCAATGCCGGCCGGCGGTCCATGCCGTACCGGCGTACCCAGTACGTGCACAGCGCCGGAGACCCGCGGCACCATCCCCAAGAGGACGCGTAGCAACGTGGTCTTGCCGGCGCCACTCGGCCCCACCAGGCCGACGAACTGACCGGCCGCGATGGACAGCGTGACATCCTGCAGCACCGGGCGTACGTCATAGCCGCAGGTCAGCCCGCTGATGCTGACTGCCGGTGTTGGGGCGTCACTGAGCGAACCCATGCGTTTCGCCTCTCACAAGCCTGGCGAGGCGGCGGGAGCGGCAGCCGGCCGGCAGGCGGCGCACCGGCCAAAGATGGCGAAGTGATGCAGATCGGCCTCGAAGTCCAGGTCGCGCGCCAGATCATCGCCTAACCGCTCAAGGTAGCCATGATCGAGCTCGAGTACGCGGTGACAGCCGCTACATATCAGATGATGGTGGGGCCGCTCTTGCACCCACTCATAGGCGAGATCACCGCTACCCATATCCGTTTCCGTGACCAGCCGCATGGTACGCAGCGCGGTGAGCGTACGGTAGATGGTCGAAATGTCAACATAAGGGTAAGCGGCGCGTACTTGCTCGAAGATCTCAGCGGCGGTCAGATGGCCCTGCGCATGGCGCAGCGCAGACAGCACCATGAGCCGCTGGGGCGTCAGCTTCATCTCGGCGCGGCGCAGCACCGCAACGGAGTCTGTATCACAACTCATGCGACCGCCGGCTTCGAACCGATGTGGCTCCAAGGTATCGCAACTGCAATCAGTTGCACAAGCGGAACGGCGACGCCAGCCGCCGGCGTGAAGGAGCCGGAGGGTGGGGGTAAGACAGGATGAGCATCCGCGAGCCTCTCAGCATCGTACCGATGACTGCCGCCCACGCCACCAACATCGGTGGCTGGCGCTACGCCGCACCGTACGCCGTTTACGACAGCGATGCGCATACTGCTGATCTGATGCTCGACCCGGCGAATAGTTACCACGCCGTGGTGAATGCGTCAGGGAGCCTGGTGGCCTTCTGTTGCTTTGGGCGGCAGGCCCAGGTGCCAGGTGGAGACTACTCCGATGACGCGCTGGATATCGGTGTTGGCATGCATCCGCTGCTGACGGGCCAGGGGCGCGGCCGGGACCTGATCGCCGCTGTGGCAGAGCATGCTGAGCTGGTACTGGGCGCCCAGCGCCTCCGTGCCACCATCGCCGCCTGGAACCAGCGCAGCATTCAGGCGGCAACCGCTGCCGGATTCCGCCGCGCAGGCACCTTTCGCCAGGCAGCGGGCGCCGGCGGAAGAACGTTCACCGTCCTGCTCCGCGAGCCGCCTGCGTGAATGCGGTGTCCGCCGTCCGCTCACGCGGCAGCACCGAAGCTGCGGAAGCACGGCTACTCTAGATCACGAACGACGTTAGCGAGCGGTTGATCATCCACGAACCGGGCAAGGTTTCGCAAGAAGAAGCGGGCATTGCGTTCGGCGTTGTGCGGCGAGCTTCCGGCGATGTGCGGCGAAATCACCAGGTTGGGAGTGGACCACAGCGGGCTGTCCTCAGGCAGCGGCTCGCGGTCAAAGACATCAAGCGCGGCACCGGCGATAACGCCCGCCCGCAGCGCCGCGTCCAGCGCGCCGGCATCGACGACGGGTCCGCGAGCGACATTCACCAGATAGGCAGACGGCTTCATTTGTCCAAGCGTCGTTTCGTTGATCAGGCCACGTGTTGCGGCGGTCAGCGGGCAGGCCAGCACGACATAATCCGCCAGCGGCAGCCGGCCTGCCAGATCCGCAGGGCGGATCAGCTCATCCACGTGCGGGACGGGATCAGCGCCGCGACGGACACCGCACACCGTCATGCCGAATGCGTTGCACAGGCGGGCCACCTCTGCTCCGATTCCGCCGAGTCCCACGATGACCACTCTCGCCGCTGCCAGCTCGGCACACTCGAGCCGCCGCCATTCGTGCTGCTGCTGAGCGTTGGCCAGCTCTGCGAGCCGTCGCGCATGGCTGAGCATCAGCGCCAGCACGTGCTGGGCGATGACGCCGCCGTTGACACCCGCCGCATTCGTGACCGTCACCCCCCTTGCCAGCAGGGCGGCAAAGGCGGGGGAATCGACGCCGGCGCTGGAGGTGTGCACCCATCGCAACTGCGGCCACAGCGCCAGTGCAGCGATCACGGTGCGGGCCATTGGCGTCCGCCACATATCCGATGAGAGATACACCACCTCGGCGGCGGCGGCATCAGCGCTCCACGTGCCGTTTGCGGCGTGAGTCACGACCGTGGCCCGCGGCGCGATCCCCCGCAGGTCGGTGGCATATTGCTCGGCGAAGTGCTGCGAAAGGACAAGCGTCGGTGCGGACATGGCGGGTCCCGCGGGGCGGATGCTTGTGAGTTGGCCGCCACCTGAGATGGAGACCAGTGTAGACGGGTGCTGCGCGGGCCGGCAACGGGACACGGCCGCCCGTCAATCGCCGGGCGGCCGTGCGTGCGACTGCTTGTAGCCGCTATCAGCGAATCGCGGCCAGGATCTCTGGTTCCAGTTGCGGATACTTCTCCAGCGCCGCCACACGCTCGGTCTTGAGGCGCTGCACGATGGCACGGTACTCATCGAACCGGCCCGCCCGCTCATATAGCCCGCGCGGCTGGAGGACGTCCATGTCGTCGAGGTCCGGCACCGCCGTCGCGACCTCATAACCGAAGTCGGGATCCGCGGTCCAGGAAATAGTACCTTCAGCGATCGCCTTGACGATGGCGGACGAGTGCGGGATTTTGACCTTCTTCGAATCTGGGTGCCCCTCCGGCCCGCCGACCCAGCCGGTGTTCAGCAGGTAGACCTCCATCGGCCGCTGCTTGAGGATCTCCAGGAAGCGGTTACCTTGCTCGGCGTGCAGCATCGGCCAGAACGGGTTGGTGCCCGGCACGCGCAGTGCCTTGCCCATCTCGTCCTTGCCACCGGCGCTGGTGCCCATCGTCTCGCCGAGCATGAAGTATGCTGCCGCCTGTTCGCCGCTGAGCCGGGCTACACCAGGGATGATGTTGTCATTGCGGTTCAGGATCAGGATCACCTCGGCCGGCGGGGCGCCGTCGGGGTGCTGCCACTCGATGTTCGACATCGGGAAGACGGCGCGCCCGTTTTGCGTATACGAGGTGTCGAAGAAGTCTACTCTGCCGCCCGCATCCTGGGAAACGTTCTCCAGGTAGGCATTGGCGTTGGTGACCCCGCGATGGATGTTCGGCTCATAGCGCGGATCAAGCGCGAAGGTCTTGGCGAAGCAGCCGTTCTCGGTGGCGTACACCCGGCCGTCCGGCATCAGCGCAATGAAGTCGTCCTGTACCGGCAGCGAGCCGTTCTGGCGCGTGAAGGTCGTCGTGGTCTTGCCGGTGCCGGACAGCCCAATGATCAGCAGGCTGCGCTTGCGCTCGCCGACGGGAATCACCTTCCAGCCGGCGTGCATCGCAAGGCCGCCGCGCCGGTGGACGATCTGATTCCACATGCGCAGCCCGCCCTTCTTCGACTCGCCGAAGTAATCGGAGTTGAAGACGCGGGTGACGCCGGCCTCTAGGTCGACGGCGATCAGCCTGCTATTGGGATAACCCTCAGCGATGAGGTTCGGGGTATAGATGACCGTCACCTGTGGCTCCACAGGCAGTTCATCGGTGTAGTACAGGAACTGTTGCATCCCGGCGACGTTCGCGTTCGCCTTCTCGATCACCAGCCGGGCGGCAACGCGGAACTGCGGGTCGTTGCCGATGTAGCCATCGATCACCAGCATGTCCTGTTGCTCGATGTAGGCATCCTGCAGGGCCGCCATTCGCTGGTACTCGGTGCGGCTGATCGTTTGGCCGTCAGTCGTGGAGGGGTCATCGGTGACGACATAGGTGCTGGCGGAGGAGCGGGCGTCCACACGCGTCTGTACGTTCAGATTCCCAAACTCGGTCCGCCGCGCATTCGGCATCGCGGCCGTGTACCGCTGCAGCTCCTCCTGCGTAGGATTGGCGATCAGGGTCCTGGCGTTGATGGTATAGGTGCGCGCCGCGAGCTGGACCATACACCCTCCGTCACTGCTGGCCCGTGGCTCCATGTGCGTGCGCCCGGGCCGCTCGTGAATTCAGTATCCGGCGGGCAGGTGGAGTGGAGAAGTTGAGATAGGTGGCGCTTTTGTGAAATTCTCCCGGAATAGACACAGGCAATACTAGCCATCGGCGGCCTTTGCCTATGGTGTGCACGGCCGGTAGAAGGGCGGCTGGGGCTGGCAGCCGCTTGGTGCGGCAGACGGGGCCGCTACAGGCCCAGGCGGCGCCGTCGCTGGGGGTGGGTTCGCCGGGGCGGCTGTAGCGGACGGGCGCGCAGCGGGGGTGGCGCTACCAGCGGCGGGCCCTTGGGGCCCTGGGGTTGCGCTGCCGCCCGGGGGCGCGCTGGCCCGGGTGGCGCTAGGTCGCTGCTCTCCCGGGAACAGGTTCCCGGCTTCGGTGGTCGGATTGCCAGCGGCGGCCCACAGCCGCAGATCCTCTCGTAGCTGGACCTTCGTTCCCTTGACCACTGGCTCACGTTTGCCGTTCACCTGTTCCCAGCTGATATCTGCCGGGACAGGGAACTCCTTCGGCGGGATGTTTAGCATTTGCAGTGCTGCGGTCATCACTTCCTTCCAGATCAGGAGCGATGACGAGGCGCTCGTGAGGTTGGAGTTGACGAGCGCGTTGTCCGCGTTGCCCACCCACACTCCCACCGTGAGGTCTGGGACATAGCCGAAGTTCCAGGTCGCCAGCACGGTCTTGATATCCTTCGGCCCCTGCTGCGTGCCGGTCTTCGCGGCGATCGGCCGCCGGTCCGGTAGCCCGAACTGCACCTCAGGTGCGTTGTAAGTGTGCCGCTTGGCGTTGTTGTCCTTGAGAATGTCCGTGATCTGATAGGCGTATCCTGCCTGCACCACTTGTTCGCGCGCGGGTCGCTGGAACTCCAGCAGCACCCCTCCGGTGCCGTCGGTAACGCGCAACAGTGTCACCGGATCAAGCTTGCGGTGCCCTGGCTGCGGCTTGAGCACGGGGGCGCCTCGCATCTCGCCGTTGTTGGCGATGGTCGAGTAGGCAAACGTCAGGTCGAGCAAGGTCAGGTTAGAGCCGCCGGTCGCGATTGAGACGCCGTAGTTCTCGCGGTCATCCATCGAGGTGATGCCGGTCCGGTGCGCCATATCAATCACCGCGTCGACGCCCGTGAATCCGGCCGCTTTGACGGCGGCCGTGTTCATCGAGGATGCCAGCGAGTCGCGGGCGCTCAGCGCTCCGAGGTAGCGGGTCGTGGGTCCAACCGGCGTGAAGTACTCGCGGCGGGTGCCATCGATGCGGGAAATGAAACGGGTGGGCTGGTCATAAATAATCGTGCCGGGGTTCCAGCCTTTTTCGAACGCCGCCAGATACACGATCGGCTTGAGCGCTGACCCGGGCTGCTTGATAGCGATGGCGTTGTTGTTCTCCCCTTCGATGTCGCGCCGCCAGTAGTTGCGCGATCCTACCATTGCCAAGACCTGGCCCGTGTTGTTGTCGATGGCCACCATTGCGGCGTTGTGACACTCGCAACGGCCGCCCTTGTCGCTCTCGTAGAAGCTGATCTTCTCCTCGATGATCTGCTCGGCCCGGTTCTGCAAGTTCAGGTCCAGCGTCGTGATCACATCCAGCCCGCCGTTACGAAACGTCTCCAATCCGAAGCGGGCGATCAGCAGATCGCGGACGAAAAATACCCAATGGGGCGCCAGAAGCGACACGTTTGGCTCGGCAAACAGGAGCTCTTCGGCACGCGCTGCGGCCGCCTGCTGTTCATCGATCTTGCCGTGGCGCACCATCAACTCCAGCACTTCATGCTGCCGGCGGACAGCGGCCTCGCGGTTGACGTACGGGTTATAGCGTGATGGTGACTGTGGCAGCCCGGCCAGGAACGCAGCTTGCGCCAGTGTCAGATTGGCCGCTGTGGTGTTAAAGTAGCGGCGCGCCGCCGCCCCTGCTCCGTTAGCGCGGTTGCCATAGTGAATCTGGTTGAGGTACCACTCCAGGATCTGGTCCTTGGAGTAGCGCTGCGTCAGCTCAACCGCGAACACCGCCTCCTTGATCTTGCGATCGGCGCTGCGCTCGTAGCGCTGGTCGGCCGGGATGAAGACATTCTTCACGAGTTGTTGGGTGATGGACGATCCGCCGGAGCCTTGCAGCAGGCCGACCTCGGCAGAAGCGAAGTTCTCCACGCCGGCCCGCGCCAGGCCGCGGATATTCACACCTGGATTGTCATAGAAGCTGTTGTCCTCGGTGGCGATGGTCGCCGCCACCAGGTGTGGCGATATCTCCGCCAGCTTGACCGGATTACGCAGCCCCTCGGTCTCGTCTTCGAACTCGTACAGCAACGTGCCGTGCCGGTCACGGATCTTGGCCGGACCAAGGTTCTGCTGAGCGAAGGCTGTCTCGGGGTTGTCCGGCAGCTCGCTGGTAAGGGACTGATACGCGGTGTAGCCGCCAACCCCGGCCGCCCCGGCCACTCCGGCGAGTGCTGCGATGGCCAGCACAAACAGGATTGGCAGCGCATGACCGGAGGAGTGTCGCACCGCGGCCCGGCGCTGGCGTCGATGGCGGACGCGCACTGACTTCTGCATGGTGGTCGGCGTTTCCCCTGGGCCATACGGCCCGCCGGTGCGACAGGTGTCGCTACCACCATACCTGCTGCGTGGGGAGAGGTGGATCACTCGCTCAGGGGATGATCCCGTCAAGCTGGCAGCCGGGCAACGCTGCTATACTCACCTCGACCTTTGGCCGGAGGGCGCGCCGATGAGCACCGAAGCGCTGCGGGATGTCGTGGTCAGTATCGCCGTGATGCTCTGGTCATTGCTGGTGATTGTGATTGCGGCGATCTTCTTCTTCGCGCAGCGGTATACCGGCCGGGGATTCGCAGCGCTGGACCGGCTGTTCGCCAAGCGGCTGCGCCCCGCACTGGCAAAGACAGAGGCGCAGCTGCAGCAGGTCCGCAACATCGCCGGCAATCTGCCCGGTGGTGTGCCGGTGCTCGAAGGCGGCGCCACCCCATCAGTGCGATCCCGGCGAGCATTGCCGTTTGGCCGAAGGCGCCGGCGGCTGGCTCTGCCCTTCCGCAAGAAGCGCCGGTTGCCGCTGCCGTTCGTGCGTTGAATCGCCGCCGCACGACACGAATCCGCTGGACGAACGTGCGCTGCCCGTTATACTGATGCGGGTGTTCGGCCACGGCACTGACGTGGTAACGGCGGCCCCTGTTCTCGCGTTGAATGGGCGCCGGACCTCTGCGCCATCTCCCCCGCCGAGACCGGCACACACCACCCGGACGGTCGCTGTACCGATCCGTACCTCACCCAAAGGAGGTCTCCCCAGATGCGGAGACTGTTTCTCGCTGTGCTCGCGCTCGGGCTCACCATTGCCGGCGCGGGCAGCGCCCCGCGATCCGTCGCGTCCCAGGCGGCCCCGCCCACCCGGTTCTACGGTACCCTGACCATTGACGGCCAGCCTGCTGCCGCCGGCACCGCCGTCCGCGCCTTCATTGGTACCACCGACTGCACCTCACCCACGTCGCTCTCGGTGCCCGCGGGTAACTACACGGTCGACGTCGCCGGCGGCGGCCAGATTCCTGGCTGCGGCTCGGATGGCGCTACGGTGACGTTCCGCGTGGGCACCCGCCAGGCGAGCGAGACCGGTACCTTCAGTACCGGCACCTTTGTTAATCTGCCGCTGACGATCAGCGGCGCGGGCGGGCAGCCGGCCCCCACCCCGCCTGCCGGCCAGCGCTTCTCCATTTCCAAGCTGGACTTCAACTCGCCCTGCATCCCGACCAACGGTGCAACCCGCTGCGATGACACCCGCCTGAAGCTGTGGAACGGCGATGCCGCCACCTGGACGGCGCGCGAGCAGCAGGCAGGTCGGCCCGCGCCCACGCCGGACCAGGTGTTCGTCTTGACCTACGAGTTCCGGCTGCTGGCTGCCGACCCGGCGGCAATTCGCTCGCTGGCGCAGGGCCTGGGCTGGCCGAAGGTGTACATCACCGCCATCCGCTACCGTGGCACGGCAGCCGGCGAGGCCGATGAGTACATCGAGATCCACAACGTCGGCGGCGCCTCTCAAGATATGAGTGGCTGGCGTGCGCTGGCCGTGGACAGCAACACCAGCTTCTTCTTCACCGAGGGCACGGTGCTCAGTTCCGGCGCCGTCTGCCGCTTCTACACCGGTGGCCCGCGTGATGACTCGTGCCCGGGCTCGGTCAATATCGCGACCTCCGGCGTGTGGAACGACAACGCCGGTCATGCGCAGCTCTGGTATGATCCGCTCGCGCTGCTGGCCGATGAGACGCGCTACAACGCCGACTCAAACAACCAGCCACCGCCGCTCAACCTCCAGGGCGTGACGGGTTAGACCGGCGCCTGCTTACTTGCGGTACTCCACGGCCCCGGGCGCAAGCTGCGCTTGGGGCCGTCGCTTTACTACCGGGCCGTCGCGATCTCAACGGTGCGTCCCGTGCGTGCTGACTCATAAAGCGCAGTGAGGATGATGACGAGCGCCAGCCCGTCCCAGCCGGAGGCGTTGGGCTCGTCCCCCCGATACACGGCCTCTGCGAAAGCCTGGGCCTGGAGTGCGTACAAATCCGTACCTGCGGGTACCCCGGCCAGCCGCGCATCAGCACCCTGCACCTCAAGCCGGCCACGCGCCGCTTCCTCGATGGCGCCGCGGGCCACCAGCGACGCCCGCGACCCGAGTAACTCCAGACTGTTGGCGGGCGCGTACACGGGGCGCATGGCACGCAGCGTCGCCAGCGTGCCCCGGCGGAAGCGGAGGTCCGCCACTATTTGGGTCTCGACCGGCGCCGCTGGCGAGGTGGTTGCATCGGTGAAGGCACTGACGGCGGCGACCTCGTCTTCCAGGACATACCGCAGCAGATCGATGCCATGAATCCCTGTGCCGGTGCCGATACCGCCGCCCGAGACGGCGAAGTCACGGCGCCACGGGGCACTGTCGTTGATCGGCGTGTCCAGCGACCACTCAACCGCGGCAAGCTGCACCGGGCCGATGGCGCCCTCTCCGGCCAGGCGGCGTGCCTCACGTAGCAACGGATGATGGCGCAGGTGGAAGCCGGTGCCCAGGGCCACACCTGCCCGCTGGCACACCTCGACAATCGCACGGGCATCAGTGACAGTGGTCGCCAGCGGCTTCTCGCACAACACGTGCTTGCGCGCACGGGCAGCCGCCTCTGCCTCCGGGCGGTGCCGGTCGTTGGGGGTGGCGATCCAGACGGCATCGACCCGGGGGTCAGCCAGCGCTGCTGCCAGCGTGTCATACGCGCGTGGCACGCCGTGGTCAGCTGCAAACGCTTCCGCCCGGCCTCGGTCGCGGCTGACCACCGCCACCGGCTTGCAGCCTTGCGCCCGTATCAAGGCCGGCATGATCCGGCCGGCAGCGAACCTGCCCGTCCCGAGGATCGCGAATCCCAGTGCCACAGCAGCACCTCCCCGAGCAGTGTCGCCGGAGCGCCGCCCGGTGGCGAGCCCGTGTCCCGGCTAGCACTTACGACCCGAGAGTGCTAAAGTAGGCACACGTTCGCAGCAAACACGCCCCGCGGGGTGTACCGCAGGAGGGAACGGCACTATGCCGGCCAAGCAGTTGTTTTTCGATACCGAGGCGCGCGAGGCGCTGCGCACGGGTGTCGACGTGGTCGCCAACACGGTTAAGGTCACGCTTGGGCCGAAAGGTCGCAACGTCGCCCTGGGCAAGAAGTTCGGTGCCCCCGCGGTGACACACGATGGTGTGACGGTCGCCAAGGAGATCGAGCTCAAAGATCCGTGGTGGAATGTCGGGGCGCAACTGACCAAGCAGGCCGCCGCAAAGACCAACGATCAGGTCGGTGACGGCACCACCACCGCAACGGTGATCGCACAAGCGATCGTGCATGAGGGCCTGCGCAACGTCGCGGCCGGCGCTAACCCGATGATGCTGCGCACTGGCCTGGAGCAGGCGCGTGACGCCGTGATCGCCGCCCTCAAGGATGCCGCCCGCCCCTCCACCGGACGGGATGATCTGGCTCGCATCGCTACCGTCGCTTCCGGTGACCCGGCGATCGGCGAGATCATCGCCGACGCCATCGACCGGGTTGGCAAGGAAGGGGTTGTCACGATTGAGGACGGCCGCGGCCTCGACTACGAGACCGAGTATGTGGAGGGCATGAGCTTCGATCGCGGCTGGGTGTCGCCCTACTTCGTGACGAACACGGAGCGCATGGAAGCGGCGGTTGACGACCCGTACATCCTCGTTACGGACAAGCGGGTGTCGGTGATGAACGACATCCTCCCCATTCTCGAGCAGGTGGCGCGCGCCGGAGTGCGCAACCTGGCGATTATCGCCGATGACGTCGACTTCGACGCTCTCTCGGTCCTGGTCGTGAACAAGCTGCGCGGTAACCTCAACGTGCTGGCCGTCAAGGCGCCCGGCTTCGGCGACCGGCAGAAGGAGATGCTGCAGGATATCGCCACCCTCACCGGCGCGACGGTGATCACGGAGGCGCTCGGCCGCAAGCTAGAGAACGCCACGATGTACGACCTGGGCCGCGCCCGGCGTGTGGTCGCACGCAAGGAAGAGACCACGATTATCGAGGGCGGCGGCAACCCGGTGGAGATTGCAGCGCGCGTCCGCCAGATCCGCGCTCAGATCGACGAAGCCACCAGTGACTACGACAAGGAGAAGCTGAACGAGCGGCTGGCCAAAATCGCCGGCGGTGTGGCGGTCGTGCGGGTTGGCGGTGCTACCGAGTCCGACCAGAAGGAACGCAAGTACCGCGTTGAGGATGCGCTCCACGCCACCCGCGCCGCGGCCGAGGAAGGGATCGTGCCTGGTGGCGGTGTGGCGCTAGTCAACGCCGCGTCGGCGCTGGACAGCCTAAAGCTGGAAGGCGAAGCTCAGGTTGCCGTCAGCATCCTGCGCCGGGCGCTGGAAGAGCCGATGCGCCAGATCGCCGTCAACGCCGGTGAAGAGGGCGCAGTCGTTATCTCCCTGGCCCGCAAGCGGCAGGCGGCGGCGGGCAACACCAACATCGGCTATGAGGTCAACTCCGGCGCCTTCATCGACCTGGTGGATGCCGGGGTGATCGACCCAGTGAAAGTCACGCGCTCGGCGTTGGAGAACGGCGTCTCCATCGCGATGATGATTCTGACGACCGATGTCCTGGTAACCGAGATCCCTAGTGCGACGCCGGCACCGGCGATGCCGCCGATGGACGACTACTAGCCGCTTCGGTGTGGCTAACCAACGTCAACAGGGGTGAGGCGACCGTCCTCACCCCTTCTCTGTTAACCGCCGCTCAAGTCCGCGCGGAAGTTCGGGTGGGCAATGGCCGTCAGCGCTGCCGCGCGCTGGCGTAGCGTCTTGGCGCGCAGATCGGCGACGCCGAATTCCGTCACGACGTAATCGACGCAGTGGCGCGGCGTGGTGACCGCCGTGCCCGCTGCTAGCGCGCGGACGATGCGCGAAGCCTTGCCTCCAGCTGCGCTGGCCGGCAGCGCCACGACCGACATGCCGCCGGCCGCGTACATCGCCGCCTCGGTGAAGTCGAACGACCCGCCGAGGCCGGACACCTGGCGACCGCTCAGCCACTCGGCGTTGACCTGGCCGGTCAAATCAACCTCCAGCGCCGAGTTGATCGAGACGAACCCGTCCTGGTGTTGGAGGTATTCCAGCCCGTGCGAGCGCAGGGCATTGACCATCAGCACGGTGGGATTGTCGTCGATGAAGTCGAACAGCTGCCGCGTCCCCAACGCCTCACCGGCCACATGCAAGTACGGGTCCAGCCGTTTACGTGCGCCGGTGACCACGCCGGATTCAATCAGCGGCACCATCCCATCGGACAGCATTCCGGAGTGAATGCCCAGGTCACGATGTCCGCTGAGCGCCTCCAAGATAGCGTTTGGCACGCCGCCGATGCCGATCTGAATCGTGGCGCCGTCTGGCACGAGTGCGGCGACGTGCCGGGCGATGGCGCGTTCGGTGTCGCCGATGCGGGCCGGCGGCAGCTCCATCAACGGCGCGTCACTGGCGACGGCGATGTCGATATCGGAGATATGCAGTGTGCCTTCACCATGCGAGCGCGGGCAGTGCTGATTGACAGCGGCGATCACCAGCGGGGCGGCACGGGCAACTGCCAGCGCCGTGCCCACAGACGGACCGAGTGAGACGAAGCCACGGGCGTCCGGAGGCGACACTTGAATCAGCGCCGCATCCGCGGGCAGCGGGCCCGTGGGGAGAAACGTCCCGGGGGTGCGAGAGTAGCGCAGCGGCAGATAGTCCGCGCGCCCTGCCGTGATCAGTGGTTCAACCGGGGCGGACGACTGCACGGTGACGATGCGAATCGGGCCAGGGGGTGTCTCAAGCAACTTGATCGGCTGAAACAGCAGCCCGCAGACCACCTCCAGCTGATCAAAGCGGTCGTGCGCATCCGCGAGCGCGTCACACAGCGTCAATGGCACGCCAGCGCCGGTGGGGATGAACACCCGGCCACGCCGAGGTAACGCCGCAACTGCCTCGTGGGCAGAGCGCCACTCCATCAACCACCTCCGTGCCGGGAAACGGGCCGCCCGCTACCCGCGCCGTGGTCCCGGTTCGGCCGGCTCATCGATCACGACGAACCGGCTGTCCGTCATCTCCTCAATGGCGCCTTCCTGGACACTGCGGGGCATGCCGTTCTGCCAGGTGCGGTCGTTGACGACAATGGCGCGCTCGACCACAATGCGCGAGCCGGTGACCTCGATCTGGCCGGCCATCCCGCCGAACGCGACATCGCCGCTCTGGCGGCGTATGGATTCACGGGCGTCGTCAAAGCCGGTCAGCCAGGTGCCAAGCAAAAGGATCTTCGCCATATACAGCTCCTCTGTCATCTTCGCGGCGGTAGGCTAGATCGCTGCTCCGCGCCGCAGGGCATCGATTTCGCCGCCGTCGTACCCGAGTTCCTGCAAAATCTCGGTTGTATGCTGGCCGAGCGCCGGCGCTGCGTTGCGCAGTTGCCAGGGTGTTGCCGAGAGCTGCACCGGGTTGCCGATCATCGTCGTGGCGCCTATCTGGGGGTGGTCGTACTCCACCACCATGCCCCGAGCGATGGCTTGAGGATCGGCCAGCGCCTGCGCGACGTTATGGATTGGCCCGCACGGAATCCCGGCCTCGGTGAACACGGCCAGCCAGTGCCGGCTGTCTTTCGCCAGCAGGAGCCGCTCGATCTCCTCAGCCAGCTCGGCGGTGCGTTGCATGCGGTCCGGCTGAGTACGAAACCTCAAGTCATCCGCCAGCTCCGGCTGTCCAAGCGCCGCGCACAGCCTGGCGAACAGCGACTGGCTGCCCGCGCCGACGATGACATGGCCATCGCGGGTACGGAATGCCTGGTACGGTGCGCTCAAGGGGTGGGCCGACTCCATCGGCGCTGGGATCTCTCCGGAACCGAGGAACTTGGCCGCCTGCCATACCGACCAGGCAAGGCCGGTCTCAAACAGTGACGTGTCGACCTGCTGCCCCCGGCCGGTGCGGTTCCGGTAGGCGAGCGCCGCGAGGATGCCGTACGCGCAGAACATGCCGGCGCCGAGATCCGTCACCGGGTATCCGGCTTTGACCGGAACACCGCCCGGCTCGCCGGTCACGCTCATCAGGCCGCTCATCCCCTGGGCGATGAGGTCAAATCCCCCGCGGGTGCGGTACGGCCCCGTCTGGCCGAAGCCGCTGATAGAGGCGTAGATCAAGGCCGGGTTGCGCCTGCTCAGCGCATCGTACCCGAGGCCGGCTGCATCCAGCACACCCGGCCGGTAGTTCTCGATCAGCACGTCAGACCGTTCGGCTAGCCTGGCGACGACTTCCGCCCCAGCAGCCGACTTCAGGTTGATGGTGATGCTGCGCTTGTTGCGATTGACCATGGTGAAGGGCAGCCCTGCGCCCTGGATCAGCGGGCCATGGCCGCGCTGGCTGTCGCCAGCGCCGGGACGCTCGACCTTGATGACGTCCGCACCCAGGTCAGCCAGCAGCATGGCGCAGTACGGACCGGCGAGATTCTCGGTGAGGTCGACGACCCGCAGCTCCGACAGCGCCGCTGGGGCGCCATCTGTGCGGTTCGGATCAGGTGTACCGTGGAGGCTGGTCATGGTCGCGCGTCCCGGCGGCCACGTGGCGGCCACCCCATTGTGGCCGTTGCTCGATGCAGCGGCAACGCCGGAGGCTACCGAAATGGATTGGGCTGGTCGGTTACCTCCTGCCGGAGCAAGAGCAGGCGTCCGTCAGGGATGTCGCGATGCACCACTACACCCGGGCCGACGAAGCTGCCCGCGCCGATCTTGACGCCTGGGCTAAGCAGTACGCCGATGCCGGTGCGGCTGTCTGCTCCTACCACTGCGCCCAGCTTCTCCATACCGGTGCGCATCCGCTCCTCCGCGATCGTTGACCGGACCGGCGGCGCGTAAAACGGCCAGTTGCCGGTGACCGTGCCGAACCCCAGGCCCGTGTTCTGGTCGATCACTGAGTCCCCGACGTAGTTGTGATGGAAGGTGCAACCGTCCCCAACGTAGCTGCGCGCGATCTCGCAGCCGAACCCCACCTCAACCCCCCGGCCAATCACGGAGCCGCGCACGAGCGAGTTCGTGCCAATGACGCTGCCCGCGCCGATCCAGGCCGGCCCTACCACTCGCCCGCCCGGATAGATGCGCACCCCTTCCTCCAGGTACACGGGTCCGCTCACGCCTTCCGGCGGGTTTGCTGATGGAGTCAGCTCATGCAGCGCCATCTCCATCACGCCGAGCACCTGCCAGGGGTACTTCAGCGGCTGCCACGGGCCGTCGTACACCTCGACCTCGTAGCGGTGAGCAGCCAGCATGGCGGCGATCGCCCGCTCGTAGTGGTCATCGCTGGTCATGGGAGAGCGGTACTCGGCGCGGATGCGCTCAAGCAGATCCGGCACGGTGCGGTGCCAGTGGAGCACGAGGCTTACGAGGTCGCTGGGCTCGTTGCCGGCGCCAGGCTTTTCGACCAGGCCGGTGACGCGCTCTGCATCCAGCGTCAGGTAACCGCCAGGAAAGTAGGTTTCTGTGCGCTTGGCAGCGAGTAATCCACCTGCGTCCGTGCGCTGGCATCGCTCGACAAAGGCGGCGTATAGCGATGGCGCGACGACGTCATGGGACTGTGACACGATTACCGACCGCCGTTCCCAATCGTCGCGGGCAGCTGCCGCGGTGAGCAGCGCGTCGCCCATCCCCCGCGCCCTCTCCTGCACCACGACCTGAACAGAGGCCGGAATGCCCGCCACCGCCTTTCGCATCGCTTGCTCGGTGTCAGGGCCGGCGACAATCACGAATTCCCGGCAACCGGCTGCCACAAAGCCGGTGATGTGACGCTCGATTAGCGAGGTCCCGCACACCGGCAGCAGCGACTTCGCCCGTAGCGGCCAGAAGCGGCTGTTGCTGCCCCCTGCCAGAACCACCACCACCGGCGCCTCGAGTTCCATTATCGCTCCTCCACCGCCATGCCGGTCGCGAGCACAGCGGCCTGCCTCCAGTGTGCCACGGACCACGACCAAGCGACGCTGGGGTTGACGGGTCCGGGTCTGGGGCGCGATGGTGGCGACGTGCGGTGTGTCCGCAGCACCGCTGGCCGGCCCTCCCCCAGTGTCTGGCGGTACCGTCATGGCGCGGCTGCGCCTGATCGCTCTGCTCGTAGTTGCTGCCCTGGGAGCGGCATGCGGTGCGTCGCCAGGTCCGCGGCTATTGATTGAGCCGGCGCCCTCGTCGACCGCCGCGAGCGCCTTCCGGAACAGTGCCGCTCCGCCTGCAAGTACCGGCGCGGCCCGAAATCCGACGCCGCCGGTAGCGCGAACCACTGCCGTGACTAAGGCAGAGATCCATGAGGATACGGCGCTCCGTGCTGCGGTCGTGCGTGCCCTGGGGGCAGACGCGGACACTGCCGCGGTCGTCGTGCGCCGCCTTACGGACGGTCGCTGGGCGGCGGTCAACCCCGACCGCGTGCTCTACGCCGCCAGCCTGTACAAGTTGGCGGTGCTATACGAGGCGTTTCGGCAGCGAGATGCGGGCCTGCTGTCCTTCGACACAGTCCTGCCGGTGAGCGCCAAGTACATCGATGAAGATCTCGGCACGTTTGCCCGCGTACCACGGGCCGGTAACGGCGGCGTGACGGCCGGTGATGCCGTTGCAGCAATGGTGACGCTCTCAGACAACACCAGCGCTACCTTGCTGCTCGACGTGCTCGGACACCGCGTCATTGACCGAACGATGGTGAGCCTCGGGCTGCGTGACAGCTCGGTCAATACCGTTGAGTTGCCGGTCTCCGCGCGCGATATGGCGCGGCTAATGGAGGCCATCGTCCGCGGAGAGGGATTGCGGCCGGCGGCAGCTCACGAGATGACTGCCCTACTGCTGGCACAGGAGACGCGGGACGGCATCCCGCGCGGCATCCCCGCCGGTGTCGCCGTGGGGAACAAGACCGGCACCTGGCCGGGTGCAACCCATGATGTGGCGGTGGTGTTTGCGCCGTCCGGCGCCTTTGTGCTCACAGTGCTCACGCAGGCAAGTTGGGGCTGGGAACCGATCGCGCGCGTGGCAGCAGCGGTGTACGAGGAGCTGGAACGGTTGCCCGCGGGCGCGCGGCGGCAGCCGTGACGGTCGGGCTGAGGCGGAAATAAGAGGCGCCCGCGGCCGAAGAGGGAGGGAGGCCGCGGGCGCCGGGAGGGAGGAAGACCGGCGGCCGGCATCGGCCAGCCGCACATGTCCATTGCACCATAGTCACGACCGAATTACAAGACCGTTTACGGATTAACGTTACCCGTATGCCCATGGTCTTTATACGCGCTGTTGGAGCGCCTCAAGAATAAACGGATTGGTCGCGCGCTCGTGGCCGATGCGGGTTTCGCGCATGTGGCCGGGGAGGACGATCGTGCCGTCGGGCAGCGGCAGCAACTCGTCGAGGATGCTGTTCATCATTTGCACGTGGTTGCCGCCGGGCAGGTCGGTGCGGCCGACAGACCCGAGGAACAGGGTGTCACCGCTAAACAGTAGCCCGTCCGTGTAGAAGCAGACGCTGCCTTGGGTGTGGCCCGGCGTATGCAACACCTGGAGCCGCACGCCCTCTACTTCGACGGTATCGCCGTGCGCAAGCGGGGCATCGGCCGCCGGTGGCGGCTCAACATCGACCCCGGTCCAGCGTCGGGCCGAGGCGGCCGCCTGAGCGGCCAGGGCGTCGTCGTGGGGATGGAGCAGGAAGCGTGCGCCTGTGGCCCGCTGGACGCCTGGGACCGCCAGGATGTGATCGACATGGGCGTGTGAGTTGACGATCAGCTTCGGTCGCACGCCCATATCGCTGGCCAGCTCCAGAATGCGCTCGGCCTCATCGCCCGGGTCGATGATGATTGCTTCGCCGGTGCGGCGTGAACCGATGATCCAGCAGTTCTCCTGGAAGATGCCGACGACTAACCCCTTGACCATCAGCTCAGTGACACTCACGTAGGCGCCTCGCAGATTGCGGCTGTTGCGCCCAGTGTACCTTGCCTGCCGCTGGCGTGATGACGGCAGCTCGGCTGTTCTGTCCGGCGCCATCGGTTGCGGGAATCCGTTCGCATAGACGATATCGAGCGGACCGATAGATTCGTCTGTGCGCAATCCTCTTGCCGTCTTGGCCCGGCCGTCGCCCAATAGGAACACAGGGATCAGTGCCCCACCGCCGGGCGTGCAGCTAGGAGCAGGCGATGCCGTGGATTGAACCGGGCGAGTTTGGCCGTGCCAGGGCGGCGCACGAAGATGACCGAGCCGAGCGCGAACGGATGATGCTGGAGGAGCGGCTGGCGGCCGGATGGGCGCCCGCGATCGCCGTGGAGGCGCACCGGCTGCAGGACACCCTCGCCGATGCGGTCGCACGGACCGGCGGCCGTGGTGGCGCGGTCTGCAACGAGACAGCCATCGGCCTGGTGGGTGAGGCGCACGGCGCGACCTTCGCCGGTTGGTGGGCTGAGTCGCGCGGGCTGGATGACCGCACGGCTGCGCTGGTGCGGGAGGCGGTGGTCGCCGCCTGCTCGATGACGATGCTAGAGGGCTACCTGCTCGGCGTGCGGTGCACCGAGGATGCCGGCGCCGCCCAGCCGTCGTCCCAGGCCGCCCGGATCCGGCCGGCCGCCCCAGCGCAGGTGTGGGCAGGCATCCGGTAAGCTGAGCGTCCCATTGGCCCCGCGTCAGACGGGCCGCCCCACTGCTGGGGGCGGCCCGCTGCGTGACGTGAAGCCGGCCAGGCCGGGCTAGCTCTTGTCGATCCAGGCTTCGGCGAACGCTTCGGTCGGGAAGCCGTAGTTGCCGCTGTAGTACAGCTTCTTGATCCACGGCTGGATGAACAGATAGGCGTTGCCGACGGCGATCGGAACGTAGAACATGTTGTCGATCCAGTACTTCTGGATGTCGTGCACCTTCTTCAGGCGCGCGCTCTCGTCGATCGTCTTCTGTTCGTCGTCGATCATCTCCGTGAGCTTGGCGTCTTCCACACCGGCGTGGTTCCGCGTGCTCTTGGGATGATTCATGTTGAATAGGTAATCATGCGGGTCGGTGAATGGCGTCTGCAGGCCGTAGAAGACACCTTCATAGGCGCCAAAGAAGGTGCCCTTGGCGTCGATATACTCGCGCAGGTAGTCCTGCACTACCAGCTGTGTGTTGAAGCCGGCTTCCTTCAGCATGGCCGCTGTGGCGTCGGCGCCGTTGTTGAAGGTGTCGCCGTAGGCGTTGTTGGTGTAGATGAAGCGCAGCGGCATGTTCTCCATGCCGGCAGCCTTGAGCAGATCGCGCGCTGCTTTGGGGTCGTATTTGAAGTTGGCGCCGCCCGGCCCGGCGTCGGAGGCCTGCGGGTTGAGCCACCACTTGCCCATCGAGGCGGGCACGGCGTTCAAGTAGTTGCTGCCCTGGCCGGCATACAGCAGGTCCAGCCATGCCTTGCGGTCGATGGCCATGGACAGCGCCCTGCGCACGCGCGGGTCCTTGAAGGGCGTGTTGCCGCGCAGCTGCGGTGACAGGAAGGTGTACGTCGTGGGAATGTAGGTGATGATCTGGGACTTGGGATTGGACTTCTCGACATCCGTCTTGTTCTGGGACGGGATGCCGGCGTAGTCAAGGCGTCCCGCCTGGAACTGGGCGATGGCCTGTGCCGTGTCCGGCACAATCGCCATCTTCACCTCATCAAAGTACGGCTTACCCTGGATGAACCAGTCGGGGTTCTTCTTGTAGGTGGTGGCGACGTCTGGCTCAACCTTGTCGAAGATCCAGGGGCCGGAGCCGATCTGTTCCTTGTCTGGGTTGAAACCGGAGTCCATCTCCTTGGGATGGATCCATAGGTACTGCGAGTTCGCCAGCAGGTTCAGCAGCGGTGCGTATGGCTGGCCGATCTTGACGACGACGGTCTTCGCGTCCGGCGTCTCCAGCGACGTGATGATGTTGAGTGCGGCCTTATTGGTGTTCTTCGGCGCCGAGCGGAAGCGCTCCAGCGAGGCCTTCACGTCTTCCGAGGTGACGGCGCGGCCGTTAATCGGCGGCTTGTTGTGGAACTTGGCGTTCTGCAGCGTAAAGGTGTACTGCAAGCCGCCATCGAGCACCTCATATTTTGCCGCGAGGTCCGGCTTGATCTCGTAACTTGCAGAGACGTTCGGGTCCGGGCCGATATTGAACTTCAGCAGGCGGCTGTAGGCGTGTGCCGCGAGCTGCTGGGCGCGATATGTGGGGTTGTTGGTTGGGTCGAGCGGCGCGTTACCCACTTCGCGCCAGGTGAAGGTGCCGCCGGGCTTCGGCGTTCCCTGGTCTTGCAGCCGGGTCTGTTGGGTGGGCTGTACCGGCGGGGCAGCGGCCGTTGCCGCAGCCTGCTGGTCGCCGTCTTTCTTGTCGTCACCGCCGCCGCAGGCAGCGAGCCACGCGGCGCTGAGCCCGGCCACACCGAGCGCGCCACCACGCAGCAACCGCCGCCGGCTGGTACGGCCTGCCGTCTGCCAGTAATTGTCTGATCCGGCCACGAGTTCTCCCTCCCTCATGATGCTTGCTGCCCGTCCCGCATCCCTCGTTTCGGTGGGCAGCATGAGGACGATTGCAGTATAGGCGAATGCCGTAATGCCTGCGAATGGGTAGACGGCTACGCCCCAATTCTGCTTCGAATCAACCGGATGGTGGAGAGAGGCTCGGTGAAGCATTGCCTGTGCCTATCGGTTGCTGGCATTCGCATTGATGGATGTGTACGCTGAGGGCAGCGATGAGACGTGTAACGCGCGCGGGAGTTGACGTTATCCCGTATGGCTCACACGATCATCGTGACGGAACGCACATGATGGCGCTGTACCGCTGGTGCGCGGACGGCGCCGCACCTTGTACACGAGGAGCGACCAACGATGACACGCCTGGAACTGGGGACGGTCCCAGAGCAAGTTGGCTGGCTGCCAGACACCATGCAGGCGGTCGTCATCCGCAAAGAGCGGGAAGGCGATCCCATGCAGGCGATGCAGATTGAAGATGTATCGCTACCGGCGCTGGGAGCGCGTGAGGTGTTGGTGCTGGTGATGGCCGCCGGTGTCAACTACAACGGAGTGTGGGCGGCCCGCGGCGCCCCCGTCTCCGTCTTCCGCATGCACAAGGAGCCATTCCACATCGCCGGCTCGGACATGTCCGGGATCGTGTGGGCCGTCGGCTCGGAGGTCACGCGCTGGAAGCCGGGTGACCACGTCGTCGCGCACTGCAACCAGAGTTGTGGCGAGTGCCCGGCCTGCAACGGCCTCGACCCGATGGCCTGCGAACAGCAGAAGATCTGGGGCTACGAGTCCAGTTGGGGGTCGTTCGCGCAGTTCGCCAAGGTCCAGGGACAGCAGCTTGTCCCGAAGCCAGCGGACATGTCGTGGGAGGACGCCGCCTCGTACGGGCTGACGTACTTCACTGCCTACCGGATGCTGGTCACCCAGGCCAAGATCCAGGCCGGTGAGAATATCCTTGTCTGGGGCGCCGCCGGCGGCCTGGGGGTGTTTGCGGGGCAGCTGGCCCAGCGGTACGGCGCCAATCCCATCGCCGTCGTCTCCTCCGCCGAGAAAGAAGCCCTGGTGCGCGAGCTCGGCGCCACCATGGTGATCAACCGCCGTGGGTTTGACTTCGGCAAGATCGCTGGAGGTACGGAGGCCGAGAAGATCGCCGAGCAGCGCAAGTTCGGCAAGGCAATCCGTGACCTGACCGGCGGCAAAGACCCCGATGTCGTCTTCGAGCACGTGGGCAAGGATACGTTCTCAACCAGCGTGTTCGTGGTCAAGCGCTTCGGGAAGGTAGTGATCTGCGGCGCCACCTCCGGCTTTGACCTGGACTTTGACGTCCGCTACCTGTGGATGCGCCAGAAGCAGATCCTCGGCTCCCACTTCGCCAATGCCTACGAGGCGAATCGGGCAAACGATCTGATCATCGCCGGCAAGATCCGGCCGGTCGTCGATGATGTCTTCTCGTTCGAGAGGACGGCTGAGGCACACCAGCTGATGGCTGATAACAAGCACATGGGCAAGATGGTTATCCGCGTGCAAGCGTCGTAGACGGCTCGGGCGGCATGCCCCGGCCACCTGCGCCGGGGCACCCATTCCTTGACCGTCGCCGTTGCGGCCGGTAGGATGCAATTCCGAACGCTGCACAGGAGCGTAGCTCAGCTGGAAGAGCAGCGGTCTCCAAAACCGCCGGTCGGGGGTTCGAGTCCCTCCGCTCCTGCCAGATTCCCGGTGCGTGCGCCCTGTTGCTAGGGTAGCCACTCGCTGTATCTGGACTATCGCGCTCATGCCGAGGTGGTGGAATAGGCAGACACGCCATCTTGAGGGGGTGGTGCCCATTGGGCGTAGGAGTTCGAGTCTCCTCCTCGGCACCCACCAACTGACCCGTACGGTCGGTTGGAGTCTGGCGACGTAGCCAAGTGGCAAGGCAGAGGTCTGCAAAACCTCCATCACCGGTTCGAATCCGGTCGTCGCCTCCGTTTCTGACAGCCGGTTTCCTGCGTCCAGCGCGCTTCAGTAGCCCAGGCCTGCGCCTGCATGCTGCTAGGGCTGGGTGGAGGAGACCGGCTGTCGCGATCGTGGGGGGATGGCGGAACGGCAGACGCAGCCGACTTAAAATCGGCCGCTCCATGCGGGCGTGTGGGTTCGAGTCCCACTCCCCCTACCGGATTCCTGCTCCGGCCGTTGTTGGCCGCCCGGGGCCGTTGCTATACTCAAGCCGCCGCTGGTGGAGGCCGGTTACCCATGTCGCAGCCTGCAACCGCCTATGAGGTCGTCATCGGCCTGGAAGTGCACGCTCAGGTCGCCACCGCCAGCAAGATGTTCTGCCCCTGTCCGGCCACGTATGCTGGCGCCGCCCCCAACACCCACGTCTGTCCAATCTGTCTGGGGATGCCTGGCGTGCTGCCAGTGATGAACCGCGATGCCGTCGAGAAGACGCTGCTGTTCGCCCTGGCGTTGGGCTGCACTATCCCTCACGACAGCAAATTCGACCGCAAGAACTATCCCTATCCCGATCTGATGAAGGGCTATCAGATCTCGCAGTACGATATGCCCTTCTCGGTCAACGGCCACCTCGACGTTGATCTGCCCGATGGTACCGTCAAGCGGGTAGGAGTAACGCGCGTCCATCTCGAAGAGGACACCGCCATGCTGCGCCACGAGTCCGGCGCCGGCGGCGAGCGTTACTCAGTGGTCGACGTCAACCGAGCCGGTTCACCCCTGATGGAAATCGTATCCGAGCCGGACATGCGATCCCCAGAGGAGGCGCGTCGCTACCTGGAGATGCTGCGCGAGATCCTTCGTTACACCGGTGTCAGCCGTGCCAACATGGAGGAGGGCAACTTCCGCTGCGATGCGAACATCTCGCTTCGGCGCTTCGGAGCCCCACAGTATGGCACCAAGGTCGAGATCAAGAACATGAACAGCTTCCGCTCGGTGCAAATGGCGCTGGAATACGAGGTGCGCCGCCAGAGCGAGATGCTGGACCGCGGCGAGCAGATCACCCAAGAGACGCGCGGCTGGCTAGAAGCCGAGCGTCGCACGGTTAGCCAGCGCTCGAAAGAACAGGCCCACGACTACCGCTACTTCCCCGAACCGGATTTGCCACCGGTGCGGCCAGCCGCTGCCTGGATCGAGCAGCTGCGCGTAACGGTGCCGGAACTGCCGCAGACCAAGCGTCACCGCTTCGTGGAGCAGTACGGCCTGAGCGCGTATGACGCGAACCTACTGAGCACACCGCGGGCTCGGGCAGAGTTCTTCGAGCAGACGATTGCCATTGCCGGCGCGGCGCGCGCCAAACAGGTGAGCAACTGGCTGCTGGGCGATATCGCCCGGCTGCAGAACGCTCACGGACAGGAGTTTGAGCACATCACGATTGCGCCGGCGCAGGTGGCGGAGCTGATTGACCTGGTAGAGCGCCGCGTGCTCAACAGCACTACTGCCAAGGCGGTTCTGGAACGCATCTACACGTCCGGTGGTAGCCCGACCGCCGCGGCCAGCGATCTTGGCCTGGTGTCTGCACCTGCTGCCGGCCTCGATGCGCTCCTGGCGACGGTGATTGCCGCCAATCCCCGAGCGGTGACCGATTTCCGTGGCGGCAAGGCGAACGCCGTGCAGGCGTTGGTCGGTGCGGTGATGCGTGAAACACGCGGTACCGCCGATGCGGCTCAGGTGCGTGAGCTGCTGCTTGAGAAGCTCGCCCGTGACTAAGCCGGCGCCGTCGGTTCGCCGCCGCGCGGGCGCGCGCTTCCGGCCTGCGATGGAGGCCGGGCGATGAAGACCTGGCTACTGCGGGTGACCGATTCCGACCTGCGAACCTGGCTCGTGCCGGGGATGCACGTCAAGCGCTGGCTGGCGCTACTGGGCCTGGGCGTGGCGATCATGGGCCTGGGTATCGGGTACTTCCTGCGCGAGTTCTACACCACCGCCACCCTTCCCGACGTGTTCTACTACATCACCCTCCAGTTCATTCCTCGTTATGTGCGCGGCGCCCTGTTTGTGTGTGTGGCTAGCGGTCTGATTCTGCTGTCGGTGCTGAAGCTGGCGCATTCGCTCATACTGGCTGTGGACCGGCCGGGCGAGCGCGAGCCGTTGGCGAGGCGCGTATACAACTACCGGTTTCGGGTCAACGGGCCGCGTATCGTCGCCATCGGCGGCGGCACAGGGCTGTCCCGTTTGCTGCTCGGTCTCAAGCAGTACAGTGACAACCTGACGGCAATCGTCACGGTGGGCGATGACGGCGGCTCCTCGGGGCGGCTGCGTCAGGAGTTCAACGTCTTGCCGCCGGGAGATGTGCGCAACTGCATCGCCGCGCTGGCCGAAGCCGATGATGAGATGCGCAAGCTGTTCCAGTACCGCTTTGAGGAAGGCTCCGGTCTGGAAGGGCATAGTTTCGGGAACCTCTTCATCGTCGCGATGACCGCGATCAGTGGCAGCTTCGAGGAGGCGGTGCGCCATACCTCCCGCATCCTGGCCGTGCGCGGCCAAATCATCCCGCTGACGCCAGTGGATATCTGCTTGGGCGCCAAGCTGGACAACGGTGAAACCGTGTGGGGAGAGTCCCAGATCACCTATCAGGGCCGGCGCATCGAGCGGCTGTATCTGCGGCCGGAGGACGCCCATGCCTACCCAGAGGCGCTGGAGGCGATCAACACGGCCGACCTGATCATCATTGGTCCAGGTTCGCTGTACACCAGCGTGTTGCCTAATCTGCTGGTGGGCGATATCCGTGAAGCCGTGCGCACCGCTGCCGCCTTCAAGGTCTACGTCTCCAATGTCGCCACCCAGCATGGTGAAACCGATGCGTTTGGCGTGGCGGAACACGTGCAGGCGATCATTGATCATGCCGGTAACGGGCTGATTGACTGCGTGCTCGCCAATGACAACATCACACGGGTACTACCCTCGGAGTGGCAGTCACGGCCGGTGCAGCCCTCCGGACCGTTGCCCAACGGTATCAGCCTGCGGCTCGCTGATGTGGTGCAGACCGACAAGCGCTATCACCATGATCCGGACAAGCTTGCGCAGGCGCTAATGCGTCTGTACGATGACCGAGAACAGTACGCCCTGGCGGCGATGCCGCGATCCGGCGTGCTCAATCCACCTTGAGAGCCGCGCCGGTGAGCATCGATACTGCCCTCAACGTTGCCCAGATTCTGATTTCGGCGCTGCTCGTCGCGGTGCTGCTGCTGCAGGCAAAGGGCTCAGGATTTGGCGCGGCACTGGGTGGCAGCACCAGCTCGACCTTCCGCACCCGCCGCGGCGTCGAGAAGACGCTGTTTCAGCTCACGATCGTGCTGATCGTGATCTTCGTGCTGATCTCTTTCTTCAGTGTTCGGGTCGCGCGCTGACGCGCATCGCCACGGCCACCAGGCAATCGCCATGCGGCGCCCACCGGCGCGAACCGGTCGCCTGCTCCTCACCGTCCTCGCTGGAGGCGCGCTGCTGCTGGCGCTGCTGCTCCGAAGCCGGGGCGGCGATGACAACGGCACCGCACCTCAGCCCCGTTTGCAGGAGGGCGTGAGCGGCGCCGTTCAGCAGATCGATCCCCTCGCTGGGCGCCAGACGCCGGCCGAACGCACGCTGTCGGCCCTGATCTTCGCCGGCCTGACCCGGCCCGGCCCAGACGGCGCGCCGCTACCGGCACTCGCCGAGCGCTGGCAGGTGGACCGCGATAGCAAGTTGTTTACCTTCACCTTGCGCAGCGGGCTGAGCTGGCACGATGGCCAGCCCATCACCAGCACCGACGTGTTGTTCACCGTTCAGGCACTGGCCGCTCGTGAGGCCACCAGCGACCCGGCGCTGTGGGATCTCTGGTCCACCGCCAGACTCACCGCGCTGGGCGAGGCCCGCGTGCAGGTGGAGCTTGCCGCTCCGTACGCACCGTTACCGGCCTACGCGGCGTTCGGTCTCTTGCCCGCGCATCTTCTCCGTGACGTCCCCCTTGCCGAGTGGGAGCAGCATCCATTCTTCCGTGCCCCAACCGGCTCCGGTCCATTTCGGTTGCGCCGGCTGACCGAGACGCTGGCCGAACTCGACGCCTTCCCCGGCTATGCGCTCGGACCACCGTACCTTCCCGGAATCGACCTACACGTAAACCAGCCGCCGGAGACGCAGTATCAACGGCTCCTGTCCGGAGAGTTGACCGCTGCTCTGTTGCCCGGTGGCGACCATCGCGTACCGGCCCGCAGCCTGACACGTTCGGCCCATCAGGTAGTGCTGCTCAACCATGCCGATCCGCTGCTGGCCGATGCGCGAGTTCGCCTGGCGCTGTCGCACGCGGTAGACCGGGGCGCTCTTGCACAGGAGTTCGGCGGGGTGCCGGCAGATACCCCATTTGCGCCGGGCTGGTGGGTAGCCGCCGGCGAGCCGGCCATGGCCCAGGACCTTGGTTCCGCTGGTAGGTGGCTAACCGAAGCCGGTTATCATCGATCGGCCGGCGACAACCTGCTTACGTCTGGGGGATTAAGCGTTGCTTTGCGACTGCTTTCGCCGGCTGAAGGCAACGGTCCGGCGATTGCCGCGGCGGTCGCCGCAGCCTGGCGCGTGCTCGGGATTCAAGTGACGGTGGAGGCGCTTCCGACCGAAACGCTGGTACAGCAACGGCTCATGCCCGGAGCCTTTCAGGCCGCGGTTGCCGGTTGGGACCCAGGTCCTGATCCCGACCCGTTCGGCGCATGGCACTCCTCCCGGCGCGGTGAGGCAGCCGGCAATTTTGGCGCCGTTGCCGATGCAGA
>CAUJGQ010000129.1 GCA_963170165.1 Chloroflexota bacterium
CCTGGACACGGCGATTGGCACGGTGAGCACGACGCGCGCCAATCTGGGCGCCTTGCAGAACCGGCTGGAGCACACCATCTCCAGCATGGGGGTGGCGATTGAGAACCTGTCGGCCTCGGAGAGCCGCATCCGCGACACGGACGTGGCCGAAGAGACCAGCAAGATGATCACCGCGCAGATCCTGTCGCAGGCGGGCACCTCGGTGCTCTCCCAGGCGAACAACGCGCCGCAGGGCGCCCTGGCGCTGCTGCGCTAACGGCGACGGTTGAGGCTGGTGGCGCGGCTCCTGCCAGGGCCGCGCCACCAGCGCTAACGGGAGCAGGTTGAGATGGCTGCGGCTCGGCAGCCGGCCCGGCGACGACTGCGGTCCCCCAGACTGCGCCGGTGGCGATCACCTGCGGAGCGCGTCATTGGCCGGTCGGGAGAATCCCGATAGCGTCCGGCCCGCGGGCCAGGTACCACTGGAAGCAGGGGCAGCGCCCTGTCGCTTCCGCGGCGCCTGGCCCTACCGTGCGATGGTAGAGGGTGGATGATGGTCACCAGTACCAGCAGCTCGACGCAGCGGTATCAGTTTTCCGGTATCGCCTCGGGCATTGACACGAAGAGCATCATCCAGGGTTTGATCGACGCCAAGAAGGGCCCGGTCACGATCATGCAGGCCAAGGTCGTGAGCCGGCGGCGCGAGTCGGATGCGATCAAGGACATCAACTCGCGGCTCAACAACTTACTGGCCAAGGTGAAGCTGTTCGAAGATGCCACGCTGCTCCAGGGCCGCATCGCCTCGGTGACGGCTGGGGGCACGAACGCGACCATCTCCGTCAGTGCCTCAACCACCGCGACGATCGGCAACTTCAAGGTCACGGTTGAGCAACTGGCTACGGCCACCTCGCTCACCAGCGCCGCCGCCCTGGGTACACCCATGGAGACGGCCCGTGCCGGGTTGCTCAAGGATGCCAACCTCGCCCAGGCGGTCACAGCCGGGTCGTTTACCATTAACGGCGTCAGTATCTCGGTGGACCCGGCGACGCAAAGCCTGGACCAGATCATCACCGCTATCAATGGCAGCGCTGCCGGGGTAACCGCGTCACTGGTGCCGGATGCGGGTGGCAACAACAACCGCCTGCAGCTTACCTCCGGCTCGACCATCAATCTCGGCTCCGGCGCGGACACCAGCAACTTCCTCTCGGCAACGAACTTGCTCGCTTCGCCCACGGGCAGCACCCGCACCAGCACCGCCAACCTGGGGGTGACACAGACCAGCACCACCCTGGCGAATGCTCGGCTGGCGACCCCCATCAACGCGGGCGCCGGGACGTTCAAGATCAATGGCGTGCAGATCAGCTATGACACCGGGATTGATAGCATCTCCACCGTGCTCTCCAAGATCAATAGCTCGACCGCGAATGTGATCGCCACCTATGACGCCGTCAACGACAAGATCTCGTTGGTGAGCAAGGCGACCGGCAGCACATCGGTTGCGCTGGAGGACAACGGCGGAAACTTCCTCGCGGCGACGGGGTTGCTGGGCGCCAGCCAGAACCTGGGCAAGAACGCCCGCATCGTCGTCGATACCGGCAACGGCAGCCCCACGACGGTGCATAGCACGACCAACACCGTTACCAACGCCGTCCAGGGAGTGAGCCTGACCCTGCTGAAAGAGAGCGCGACGGCGGACACCGTCCAGGTTGGTCATGACCTTGACGGCGCCGCGGCGAAAGTGCAGGACCTGGTCAGCCAGTTCAACAGCTCCTACGACTTCATCCGCCAGCAGACGGCCATTAACAAGAACGCCAGCCTCAGCGGCGTATTGTCAACGGACGCGACCATCTCGGCCATTGGCGACGGGTTACGCCGGATTCTCACCGAGACGATAGACGGTGTGACCGGAGGCAAGTCGACACTGGGCGAGATCGGTGTCTCGTTTGGCGCCGCCGGCAGCGCCCTTGGCACGACGAACCTGCTGCAGTTCGATGCCACCAAGTTCAAAGCGGCGCTGGAGGCAGACCCCAACGGCGTCACGCAGGTGCTGAGCGCCTTCACGGCCACGAATACGCTGGAGGTAGGTGGAACCGGCAGCCTGGCGAGCATCAGTGGTACCGTCAGCAGCATCCGCAGGCCGGGCACCTACACCGTCACCACGAACCTCAACCAAGATGGCACAGCCTATCTCACCGCGGTGTTCAAGCCGAGCGATGGCGGCCCCGAGGTGACGACCACAGCCGACAACGTCGCGGCCGGCGCCACCAACACCACGCTGATCCCGGGGCTGTCGTTGACGATGAGCGGTGTGCTGACCGCCGGCACCAACGCGATCACGGTTGCCACCCCGCAACGGGGCATCGGCGCCAAGCTCGATCACTACCTGGACCCGCTCACCCGCTCCAATGGCGTGCTGTCCACCCGCCACAGCGACGCCACCAAACAGATTGACGACATGAACAACCGGATCACGGCGATGAACGAGCGGCTGGAGCGCGAACGCACGCGTCTGTCCGACAAGTTCACACGCATGGAGCAGGCCATCGCCCGCATGCAGGCCCAGCGCAGCACACTGACCACGCTGGCGCAGGCGGTCGCCGGGTAGCTCCGGCGCCGTCCCCGCGCGCATGGTAAGGGCCCAGCTGCCGCGGCAATGGCCGGCCTTGCCGCTGCCAGGCAACCATCTGCCCGCAATCAGACTATCTCCGGATGGGCCGGCATCGCCTCGTGCGGCTTTTTAGCTCGATTGCTGTCAGCAAACTGTCCCCACGCTGTGCGGTAACACACCACAGGCTCCCCCCCGCATCAGGACTGACAGGACCATTCTCGGTTCGCGTACATCGTCGCGTCCCTTTTGCTGACAGACCGTTGACAGGCCGCGCAGTACGTTACGGCCATCATGCCGTACTTGCTCCTCCCCGTCGGGAGCTGATATGCGCTGCGAACCTGTTTCGTCACTTTATGCTCGCTCATCTGCGGTAGCCGCTGCTCCCACGCGGGACACCGCATGGCTGCCGCGGCCACTCCGCGTTCATCTCCTCCGGCATGCGTCCGTCTGCATGGCCCGGCTACGGCGCTTCCCGGCGGCGGGCCGGGCTGTCTCGTGTCCAGGTGGTGGTCGTGGCTGGGTGGTTGGCAGCCCGGCCCGCCGCTGGGAAGCGCTGGATGATCTGACGTTGGCGCCGGTGACGGGTGGCGGTCACCGGCATACATCTGAGATCTCGCCACCGTTGACCTTGAGCCGGGATGGCTCCGGCATGAGGGGTCCCGCTACGTCGCGCTGGCAACCGGCGCGCTGATCGAAGGAGGGAGAGCACCGCCATGGCTGATCGTGCTGCCTGGCCCCGACGTACGTTCCTCAAGCGTGCCGCTGCTCTGGGGGCCGGTGCTGCCCTGTCTGATGCGTTTGCGGCCCGACGGCTGGAGGCAACCCAGCCGGTGTCGGTGTCCAATCCGTTCAAGTTCTTCCCGGACCGCGGCTGGGAAAAGACCTACCGTGACCTGTTCAAGACCGACAGTAGCTTCGTCTTCACCTGCGCCCCCAACGACACCCATGACTGCCTGCTGCGCGCCAGCGTCAAGAACGGCGTCATCGTCAATATCAACCCGACGTATGGCTACGGCCAGGCGCAGGACCTGCACGGCAACAAGGCATCGCATCGCTGGGACCCGCGCTGCTGCCAGAAGGGGCTGGCGCTGGCCCGCCGCTTTTACGGCGACCGCCGCGTGCAGGGCGCGATGATGCGCCGCGGCTGGAAGGCCTGGGTCGATGCCGGCTTCCCGCGCGACCCGGAGACCGGCCGCGCGCAGATGGACACCAACCGACGCGGCGAGGATGCCTGGGAGAAGGTGCCGTGGGACACGGCGTTTGACTACGCCGCCCGCGCCTACATGAACATCAGCGCCACCTACTCCGGGGCGGACGGGGCCGAGAAGCTGCGCAGGCAGGGCTACGACCCGGACATGGTCACGGCGATGGAGCAGGCCGGCACCCGCTCGCTGAAGATGCGTGGAGGTATGCCCCTGCTTGGCATCACCCGCATCTTTGGCTTCTATCGTTTTGCCAATATGCTGGCGCTGCTCGACGCCCACAATCGCGGCGTTGGCATGGACACCGCCAAGGGCTCACGCGCCTGGGACAACTACGCCTGGCATACCGACCTGCCCCCCGGCCATCCCATGGTCACCGGCCAGCAGACGATTGACCATGACCTATTCGCCGCTGAGCACTCGGATGTAGTGGTCATGCTGGGCATGAACTGGATCGCGACGAAGATGCCGGACGGCCATTGGCTGTCGGAGGCCCGGGCCAAGGGCACCAAGGTCATCTGCGTCAGCACCGACTACCAGTCCAGTGCCAACAAGGCCGACGAGGTCATCCTGATTCGCCCGGGGACGGATGCGGCGCTGGCGTACGGCTGCGTGCAGTACATCTTCGCCAACAAGCTGGCGGACGAGGAGCACCTGCGCCGGTTCACCGACTTGCCATTCCTGGTGCGGATGGACAACCACAAGCTGCTGCTGGCCAAGGATATCCAGGCTGGCTACACCCCCGCGCAGCTGAGCAACTACGTCGAGCTGCTGGCGCCCGGCCAGGCGCTGCCGCTGCCGGCCCAACAGAAGCACCAGTACATCCCCACCGCCCTGCGCAACGACTGGAATGACTTCGTCGTATGGGACGAGACCAGCAACGGGCCCAAGGTGATCACCCGTGACCAGGTGGGTGAGCAGTACGCCAAGATGAACGTCAAGGCTGCGCTCAACGGCACGTTCACCGTGCGCACCGTCGACGGCGCCACGGTCACCGTGCGGCCGGTGTATGACCTGCTGAAGAAGTACCTGGACGACAACTTCGACCTGAAGACGACCTCGGAGATTACCTGGGCGCCGGAGAAGGCGATCATCAGCCTCGCCACCCAGGTCGCGAAGGCGAAGGGCAAAGCGCTACTGGCGCACGGCATGGGCCCCAACCAGTTCTTCAACGCCGACCTGAAAGACCGGGCGCTGCTGCTGCTGGGCGCGGTGACAGACAACATCGGTCACATCGGCGGCAACACCGGCTCCTTTGCCGGTAACTACCGCGGCTCAGTGTTCAACGGCGTACCCCAGTGGGTGCTGGAAAACCCGTTTGACCAGGAGCTGGACGGGACCAAGCCCAGCCGCACCCGGTTGTTCTACAAGGCCGAGTCGGCCCACTACTTCAACTACGGTGATCGTCCGCTGCGCATTGGCAACAAGAACTTCACCGGCGCGACCCACATGCCGTCGCCAACGAAGCTGATGCATTTCGGCAACTCCAACTCGCTCCTGGGCAACACCAAGTGGCATCACGACGTGGTGCATAACACGCTGCCACGCATCGAGGCGATCTTCTGCAACGAATGGTGGTGGACGGCCAGCTGCGAGTACGCAGACATCGTCTTCGGCGTGGACAGCTGGGCTGAGTTCAAGCAGCCGGACGTCTCCGCTTCCTGCACCAACCCCTTCCTGCACGTGTACCCGGCAACCCCGCTGGCGCGTATCCACGACACGCGCGGCGATGTGGAGGTGCTGGCTGGCATCGCCAAGCGCATGGGTGATCTGACGGGTGACAAGCGTTTCGTGGACCACTGGAAGTACACACACGAGTCCAACATGTCGGTGTATATCCAGCGCGTGTTCGACGCCAGCACCTCCACCCGCGGCTACAAGATTGCGGACCTGCATGAGAAGGCGAAGGCCGGTATCCCGGCGCTGATGAACTACCGCACCTACCCGCGTCAGGGTGGATGGGAGCAGCGCCAGGAGAGCAAGCCCTGGTACAACCGCACCGGCCGGCTCGAGTTCTACCGCGACGAGAAGGAGTTCATCGAGCACGGCGAGAACCTGCCCGTGTGGCGCGAGCCGGTGGACTCCACGTTCTACGAGCCGAACGCCATCATGGCCAAGCCACACCCGTCGATTCAGCCGGTTGGGCCGGAAGCCTACGGCCTTGACCGCGCCGATCAGTCGGTTGAGGTGCGCCAGGTCCGCAACGTCGTGTTGCCGTGGTCGGAGCTGAAGCTGACCAAGCACCCGTTGCAGGCACAGGATCCCAACTACCGCTACATCTTCCTCACGCCCAAGTACCGCCACGGCGCCCACACCACGCCGACCGACGTGGACTGGATGGGCTACCTGTTCGGCCCGTTCGGCGATATGCACCGCCATGACAAGCGATCGCCCGCGACCGGCGAGGGCTATGTCGAGATTCACCCGAAGGATGCGCGCGATCTGGGCGTGCACGACGGTGACTACGTCTGGCTGGACGCCGACCCGTCCGACCGGCCGTACCGGGGCTGGAAGGCCACCGACCCGTACTACGAGGTGGCGCGCAACATGGCGCGCGTGCGCCTCAACTCGGCGATGCAGCCGGGCATCCTGCGCATGTGGTTCAACATGTTCGTCGCCACCAAGGGTTCGGTGCGCGGGATGAAGTCGCGGCCGGACGGGCTGGCCAAGAACCCGGATACCAACTACCAGGCGTTCTTCCGCCATGGCAGCCACCAGAGCGGCACCCGCGCCTGGCTGCGGCCCACGCTGATGACCGACACCTTGTCGCGCAAGCCGTACTTCGGCCAGACCATTGGCCAGGGCTTCGAGGCAGACGTGCACGGTGTCGTCGGCGCCCCGCGCGAGTCGTTCACCAAGGTGGTGAAGGCAGAGACCGGCGGCTACGGTGGCAACTCGCTGTGGCGGCCGGCCCGCGAAGGGTGGCGGCTGGGCTATGAATCCGAGGAAATGAAGCGTTACCTCGCCGGCGGCTTCCGCGCTGACGTGTAGCCAGCAGGACCGGCCAGCGGCGGCCGTTCGGAGGTGAACCCGTGCCTGATGTCTTCAACTGGCAAATTGGCAGGAATATGGCCTATGAGTACGAGGCGAACCGGCCGCAGCGCCAGGTTGCCTGGGTATTCGACACCAACAAGTGCATCGCCTGCCAGACCTGCACCATCTCGTGCAAGCAGACCTGGACCTGGGGGCAGGGCCAGGAATACATGTTGTGGAACAACGTCGAGACCAAGCCGTACGGCTTTTTCCCCACCGGCTGGGATGTGCGGCTGCTGCAAATGCTCGGCCCCGGCGGCTGGAAAGACGGCATCTATCAGGGCAAGACCGTTTTCGAGTCGGCCACGTCGGATGAGCGTGTCAAAGGCTGGCAGCCGGAAAGCGAGCACTGGGCTTACCCCAATGTGGGCGAGGATGAGCCGGCCGGCGCCACCGACCGTGGCACCTACGTGCCTTCCATCCCGCACGATGTGTGGTTCTTTTACCTCGCCCGCATCTGCAACCACTGCACCTACCCGGCGTGTCTCGCGGCCTGCCCGCGCCAGGCGATCTACAAACGGCCCGAAGACGGCATTGTCCTGGTGGACCAGGCACGCTGCCGCGGCTATCAGGAGTGCGTCACCGCTTGCCCCTACAAGAAAGTGATGTTCAACAACGTCAGCGGCACCAGCGAGAAGTGCATCGGCTGTTATCCCAAGATCGAGCAGGGCGAGCAAACGCAGTGCGTCACCTCCTGCATCGGCCGTATCCGCTTCGCCGGCTTCATCAGCGCGCCGGGCAAGGTGGACGAGAAGAACCCGATTGACTATCTGGTGAAGGTCCGGAAGGTAGCCCTGCCGCTGTATCCCCAGTCGGGGACGGAGCCCAACGTCTACTACATCCCGCCGATTCACGCGCCGCTGCCCTTCCTGCGGCAGATGTTCGGCGATGGCGTGGACGCGGCTATCGAAACGTACAAGAAGACCAAGGACGATCCCAGTCTACTCGGCCTGCAAATGCTGATGGGCGCCACGCCCAAGATCATCCACCAGTTCAAGGTCGAGAAGGAGACCGCCTACGGCTACGACGCTGACGGCAAGGAGCTTGTCAACGTGCCGCTGCGCGAGCCGACCTTCATTCGCAAGTACTTCGACGATGCCAACAACGTCTACCTGCACAACATCACGTAGGTGAGTCGCGGGCGGCCGGCTGACGGGCGTCCGGAGAGAGCGAGAGCACCATGGCAGACCGAGCGGTGGGACACCGGCAACCACAGGGAGCAGGTGGCGAGCCCCAGAAGCGGTCCATCTTCAACCGGCGGACCTTTGCTCAGGCAGCCCTGGGCACGGCAGCCGCTGCGGGCGCGGCGTACCTCACCGGCTGGTCCGCGGTGCGCCATGCCGAGCACGATGACCACAAAGACACAGAGCTGACGCAGCACGTCGTTGCCAAGAAGATCGGCGCTGCCATCCCGCGCGATCCAGCTGCCGCCGAGTGGAAGGATGTCGCGGCAGTTGAGATGCCGCTGATGCAGCAGTTCATGGTCGCGCCGCGGCTGCAGCCGGATGGGCTGATCCCAAACGCAACCCTGAAGGTGATGCATAACGGCAGCGAGATTGGCTTCCTGGTGAGCTGGGGCGACCTGGGTTCCAACGACCTCGAGGTCGTTGGGCGCTTCCGCGACTCGGTGGCGGTTCAGCTACCCGTCGATCCATCCGGCCAGATCGGCGTCGTCATGGGCCAGCCCGGCCGGCCGGTGCACATCCTGCACTGGCGCGCGAGCTGGCAACGCACGGTCCAGAAGGGACCGCGCACCGTCAAGGATATGTATCCCAACGCCGTCAATGATTTCCCGCCCGAGACGCTGCTGAAGGCCAGCCCGGAGGTGGCCAAGCAGTGGTACCCCGCGCTGCTGGCCGGAAACAGCATGGCGCAGCGGGAGCGCAAGTCCCCGGTGGAGGAGCTGGTAGCCGAGGGCTACGGCACCATCACCAGCCACGCTGAACAACGGGCCGACGGCAGCGGTGTCAACACCGCCGGCCGCTGGAACGTGGTGCTGGTGATGCCGATGTCAGGTAACCAGCAGCAGCCGGTGCTTAAGCCGGGCAGTTCCACCCGGGTGGCGATTGCCGTGTGGGACGGGGGCAAAGGTGACCGCGGCGCCCGCAAGCAGTTCGCCGGCTGGGTCGGGTTGGAGCTACCGTCATGAGCATCACGCAGAGCAAGACGCTCGAAACCCCCGCGACCCGGAAGATGCTCGGCCGGGGCGCCCTGTACGACGTGCTAGCACTGGCCTTCAGTTACCCCGATGACGATACCGTCGCTGAGTTACGCGCCGGCATCGACGCCTTGCGCGAGGGCGACCTCATGGCACCGTTCGGTGATGCGCTGGCGCTGGAGGCACTGGCCGCGGCACTGGAGCAGGTCGAGCCGCCGGCGCTGGCCGCGACGTACAACCTTTACTTCGCCGGCGAGGTGCCTTGCTCGCTGAACGAGACGGAGTACGAGGCGGACGGCTTCGCCAAGGCGCGGCGGCTGGCAGACATTGCCGGCTTCTACCACGCCTTCGGGTTGCAGGTGCCTGATACCCGGCCCGCCCCGGCGGACTCTCTGGCCACGGAGATGGAGTTCATGTCCCATACCGTCATGCGTCAGGCATATGCCGCGCTGCACGGCTGGGACGAACAGCGCCAAATCTGTGAAGACGCTCAGCGCGCCTTCTTAGAGGACCACCTTGGCCGGTGGGCGCCGCTGTTCAGCCGCACGCTGTTTGACCTCGTCGAAGGTGATGGCTTCTACGCTGCGGCTGCGGCCCTGTGCGAGCAGTTCATCACCGCTGAGATCCAGACCAGTGGCGCCGATCCGCGCCCGGCGACGGCCCGCCGCGTCAGCAGCAATGATGCGGAAGCCTTTACCTGCATGTTTGACGCGGCCAGCGAGGAGGAGAAGGAGGATGCGCCATGACAAGCCCGGAGCATGACGGCGTGCACGAATCGCAGCCGCTCTCCGCGGCCGATGTGTTCGACGCCGCGTGGGAAGAAAAGGTCCGCTCGGCGATGGCTTCCACCGGCTGGAACGCCGACCTGGCGATCCAGGCTGCTCGTGGCGCACTGGACGTGCTGGCTGGCGGGCTGACTGAGGACGAGTTCCAAAGCCGCCTGCACGATGCGTACCTGCGCGAGTTCGGCGTGGACCTGCGTCCGCGCACGGAAGAGGAGATGGAGGCGGCCGCGCTGGAGCTGGACACGGCGGCCGGCGCCGTGGCGCTGCCGGTCGTCGACAGCCGTGCCGCCGCTGCGGGCGAGGCGCCGGTGGCGGTCACCGCCCGTGGTGCGTCCGCGCATCCGACGGTCTCACGGCGGACGGCGATCGCGGTGGCCGGTGGCGGTATCGCGGCACTGATGGTCGGGGACCTGCTCGGCGCCCGCGCCCGCCAGGCGGAGGCGCAAACACCGGGCCACGGCAGCGGCCACGCTCCCACCGGCCCGACTAATGGAGCGGGGAACGGCGCCGCCAATGGCAAGCACAAGGTGCAGATGGGCATGGTCATCGACCTTGAGCGCTGCGACGGCTGCCTGATGTGTGTCTCCGCCTGCAAGAAGGCGTACGGACTGCAGGACGGAGTGCACTGGCTGTATGTGCTCGCCTATAAGGAGCCAGACAAACCCAACAATGTGAACCTCCTGGTACGCCCCTGCCAGCACTGCTCAAATGCACCGTGCGTCAAAGTCTGCCCGACCGGCGCCCGCCACCGACGGTCTGACGGTATCGTGCTGACGAACTACGATGTGTGCTTCGGCTGCCGCTATTGCCAGGTGTCGTGTCCGTACGGCGTCAACTACTTCGGCTGGGAAGATCCGAAGGATGCTGGCGGCGGTTTCACCGGCGAGCGCAAGGACGGTCGCGGCAAGAGCGTCATCGGCGCGCCGCCGCGTGGCGTGATGGGCAAGTGCATCTACTGCCCCGGCCGTCAGGACTCCATTCACCAGGAGCCGTCGACCCACTGCTCGGTTTCCTGCCCGATGGGAGTCATCCACTACGGCGACCTGAACGACCCGGAGAGCGAGCCCAATCGCTATCTCAACAAGCGCGTCGCGGACAGCGGTGGCAAGCTATCGACGTTCCGGCTGCTGGACGACCTGGGCACGCGGCCAAACGTGATTTACATCGGCCACCGGCCGTCACGGCGGGCGGAGCCGACCGCCAACCCGGTGAAGTACGAGGACTGGGGCTTGGTCAACGAGCGGCGGACGGTGCTCGAGGGCCCGGAGCCGTGGTTCAAGCGCATGTTCGGGAGGTAACGCGATGACCGAAGCAGATCGCACAAAGACGATCTTGCGCTCGATCCATGGGCGCCCGTCCCGCCGCTATTACATCATCATGGCGCTGGCGCTGCTGGGCATCATCTGGTACGGCCAGGCGTACGTCTTCCAGCTCCAGAACGGCATGATCGTCCTCGGCATTGCGGACTGGGGATCGAGCGGCGGTATCCCGTGGGGCCTGTATGTCGGCTCGTTCATCTGGTGGGTCGGCATCGCCCACGGCGGCATCATCGTCTCGGCCGCGGTGCGCTTGTTCAGGCTCAACACCTATAAGCCGGTGGCGCGGCTCGCTGAATTGCTGACACTGATCGCGCTGAGCGTGGCCGCGTTCTACATCGTTGTCCACCTCGGCCGGCCGGACCGCGTCGTTACCAGTATGCTGCGCGGCTGGCCGACTACCGTACACACCTCGCCGCTGGCCTGGGACGTGACCGTCATCACCCTGTACTTCGTGCTGACGGCCACCTACCTGTACCTCACCATCCGCGCCGATATCCACTCCCTCAAGATGGAGTTGCCGCGGATATTCAGCCCGCTGTATGCGGTGCTATTGATCGGCTACCGCGAGGATGAGAAGAAGAAGATTGAGGGCATGGCGTGGTGGCTGGCGCTGGCCGTCATCATCCTCGCCCCGCTGTTCCTCCACGGTGGTGTGATTCCCTGGCTGTTCGCGCTGCTGCCCGGCCAGCCGGGCTGGTTCGGCGCCGCGCAGGGGCCGCAGTTCCTCACCATCGCCCTTAGCTCCGCCCTGGGCGGTGTGATGATCGTTGCCTACCTCTTCCGGCGGCTGTACGGCTGGGAAGAACTGCTCGACGACAACGTCTTCCGCGGCCTGTCCCGCTGGCTGGCGCTGTTCGCCATGTTGTTCTTGTGGCTGCAACTGCAGAAGATCATCACCGGCGTCAGCATCGCACCGGACTCCATTCATACCGCTACCCGCGCCACAGTCAGTGAACCGCTGTACTGGCTGGCGCTGGCGCTGGTGGGTGGGGCACTGGGCTGGTTTGGCCTGCAAATGCTGTTCCCGCAGCTGTTCACCGTCGAGCGGACGGTGGTGGCAGCGGCGCTACCGGTGATGGCCACCCTGATTGAGAAGTTCCTGTTCGTCGTGGAAGGCATGATGCACCCGGTGTTTGACCTGTATCAGGGCGTGCCGGGATATTACACCCCGTCGTGGATCGAGCTCTCGTCGGTGGTCGGCGCGATCTCGCTGGTGGTGTTGTTCTTCCTGATCGTCAGCAAAGTGATCCCCGTGATCGAGGTGGAGGTCGAGCACGATGAGTAATATCGAGCCCGGAACGATCCTCATCTTCGGTGTCGTGCTCTCGCCGGTCTACATGATGCTGATCGGCTGGTTCCTGGGCCGTCCGCGGCAGTTGCGCTATTCCTTCCTCGCGGTCGGCGTGCTGCTGTCCGTGACGGTGGGGCTGTGGGGCGGCCTGGCGGTCATGGCTGCCGCGTTCGGCGTGCTCTTCTTCTGAGCACGCGCGGCGCGTCCCTGCGGATGGTGGCGCTCCCCCCGCCGTCTGCCACCCGGCCGGCCACGCTTCCCTTTAGGGAGCGCGGCCGGCCGGTTTCGTTGGCTTCGCCGCGCACTACCAGCGGTCTCGTGTTCCGGGTTTTCCCCTATGCCGCCGCCAGACGGGGCCATCGAGACTAAGGTGACGCAAGAAACACGCGGGATGAACGGTCGCGAGGTGCGGCGGATGATGCCCAACCCCTATCAGCAGTACCAGTCCACGCAGATCCAGACCGCCAGCACGGGCGACCTGATCTTACTGCTGTACGATGGCGCGCTACGGTTTCTCGGCCGGGCCGATCTGGCCATCAGCGAGCGGCGCCTGGACCAGGCCAGCACCGATATCGGTAAGGCGCAGGACATCGTCTTGGAGCTGCTGAGCGGGCTCGACTTCGAGCGCGGTGGCGACCTGGCCGTGCAGCTCCGCGAACTGTACGTCTTCATCTACAACGCCCTGATTGAAGCCAATGTCAAGAAGGACGCCGAGAAAGTGCGCACCGCCATCCGGCTGCTGGACCGCGTACGCGAGGCGTGGCGCTCTGTGATCCGTGGCAGCGCCGCGGCAGCACCGGCCCCGGCACGGGCAGGAGGCCTGGCAGCATGACTGATCTGATGACACTGCAACAACACCGCCTGCTTTCGCGCCTGTACGCCCTCGCCCGCGAGCAGGGCCGCGCGCTTAAAGAGGATCGGCTTGACCACTTCCTTGACCTGATGGAGGTGCGTGAGCAGGTGCTGGCCGAGCTGCTGGCCGTGGAGTCAGAGCCTCCGCCCGCAAACGTGCTGCCACTGCCCACCATCCGCGCCTCAGCCGGCGACCCCGACGTTCGGGACGCGCTGCGCGGCATCATTTCCAGCATCATTGAGCAGGACGAGACGAACGAACGCGAACTGCGCTCGCAGATGGGCGTGATCGCCACCACTATCCAGCATCTCCACCAGGGAGCGGTTGCCGGCCGCGGCTACGCTGCCGTCATGAGCGCCGTCCGGGGCGAGACTGCTACCAGCGACTTTCGCGCGTAATCACCGGCCATCATCTGGCCCGCCATCGCCACTCGGGCGCGCGCCGCCGCGGGCGGAAGGGCCGTGCTCATCTGGAGAGACGAGATGAAGCAGCGCAACGCGGCCGTCTCGTTTTTGCTCAGCTTCAGCGCCATCGTCGCCGTGGGCGCCGGCGCACTGGTGTTCTTCGCCTCTGGGGGCAACGCCCAGGCAGAGGAGCAGGCCCCACGGATCCGCGCTACACGCGTGGCCGCGACGCCGGTGGTGCCGGCCGTCGCGGCCACCCCGATACCCGACGCAACCCCGGAGCACGAACTGCTCGCCGGCGAGCCGGTGATCCCCCGCCCCCACCTCCCCCACCCCCTGGTTATTCCTTCTATTGGCCAGGATACCCAGGTGCTGGCGGGGGGCCGCGTGGTGGACAACCGCAAACCGGGGTGGGACACATCTGC
>CAUJGQ010000130.1 GCA_963170165.1 Chloroflexota bacterium
ACCGCCGGATCGCCGCCCCATTCGCGGGCCGCCTGGCGCATCACTGCCTCCACAGACAGCGCGTGTTTGCGCAGCGCGTCGGTCTTGGTGTAATCGGACAGAATCGTCCAGGCGTCATGGCGTTCCATCGCGGTGCCCCCAAGAGAGTACTGGCCCGAGTATACGCCTCGCGGAGGAGGTGCTACCGGAGACCTGCGCACGGGAAGGGGATCACAGCGGCTTGGCCGTGGTGAACAGCAGCGCCCGCGCCAGCACCTCACCGGCCAGGACCGCACCCATAGCGATGTACAGCAAACCGGTGGCGGACATCATCGCCCGGACCACGCTCGACTGCCAGGCCATAAAGGCCAGTGCTAGCGGAAACACCAGCCCCACACCAATCCGCAGCCAGAACCACATGTTGGCGCCGAGGCTGACCTCGCCGGTGTCGGGGTTGACCGGCAACTGCCGCACGGGCAGGGCCACGTTGACGATCAGCAGCGCGGTCTGCACCGCCAGTACCGCCAGCAGCAGCTTGGTCAGGTCGTTCAACGGCCGCTCCGGCAGCCGCGGCGTCACCAAATACCAGTGGCCCAGCGTCATACCCAGCGACACGGCGCCCAGGCTGGCTGCGCCGGCCAGCAGCGCCAGCAGTGTACCGGCGTATCCCCACGTCGGCAGCCGCAGCACCGCTGCCGCCAGCACGACGGCAAGAATGCCCGCAACCGACGCAATCAGGTTCAGCAGCCGTCCACGCCGCTCGTCCTCGCGCCAGATGACGAACAGCGCCGCCGCCGATAGAACGACATACACCGCGGTGACCACTCGCATCGGCCCGATATACCGGCCATCCAGGGGATAGCCAGCGACATCGCCACCGGCAGGCAGGGCGAATGTGACCCACAGAGCAATCGCCGCGCCGAACAGTGCCTGCAGCGCACCCATCTTGAGGAAGCCAGGAGCGACCTGACCACGGTACTGCGGCACCAGCAGCACCGCCTGGTTCCCAGCCGCGAATTCGAGGAACAGCAAGAATGTGGCAAATGGCAGCGCGGCAACGCTCATGGCCCCTCGTTTGTGCAGGACGGCACAACGAGCGTAGCGGCGGGTGGCTGCTGGGGCAAATATGCGCGCCCGGCCACCCTGATACGGCCGGGGTGATGGTCGCGGATGATTGCGCCCAGCCGGCGGAAATCCTCTTCCTGCTGGTCGTACGCACGGCTAAGCCCGGCGCGGGGCGACGGGTGGTACAGCGGCACCAGCAGCCGCCCCGCCCACCGCTGCGGCTGGGCAACCGCTTCACGTAGCTGGATGCGGTGCGACTCAATCCTGGCCAGCGCCTTCAGCGCCGTTGCGCCAAGTGTGGCCACGACCGGCGGATTGACAAGCCGCATCTGGGCCGAAAGCCAGCCGGCGCAGTTGCTCTGCTCGGCCGTGGTGGGCCGGCGGTTTGCGCCGTCAGCGCGCTGTGGATTGCAGAGCACCGTATTGGTGATGCACACTGTGTCGCGTTCGAGACCAGACAGCGCCAGCAAGCGGGTAAAGCGCCGGCCACTCGCGTCACGGGTCAGCGGTACACCGGTGATCTCGCCGCCGCGCCGGCCCGGCGCCTCTGCGATGAACATCACCGTCGCGGCGGGGCTGCCGTTGGCCGCGCTCAACACGCGGCGGCGGCCCTCCATGGCCGGACAGTGCCGGCATGCCTGCACCTGTGCCACCAGGCGGGCGAAATCCTGCTCGCGCCGTGGCTCCATCTGCGCCTTCCGCAGCCGGCGGCAGCGCCGCCCGGTTCAATCCTGCATCCATCATGGTATGCTGATCGCCACCGGTGGGCTCAGGGGTGGGGCACCGAAGAGGCACAAGCACTAATGGCTCGCCGGACCGGCGCAGGGCCGGACACGTCGAAATGCTTTAGCCGGTATCGCTCGCAGAGCGCACAGTATGCCCTGGCGGTCTGTGTCGCCTGCCCCAAGCTCAAAGCGTGTGTACGCTCGGCGTGGGGGCTCGAGGAGCCGCCGCGAAAGCCGGCGCGTTGGGTTACACACTGGGAGCAGTCTCCGGCCGCGCGGAAGCATCAAGCGCCACCGCCGCCGGGCAGCGGGCATCATCTGGCGACGTAGCGCTGACCGCGGCTGGGCGCCGAGCGGCAAGTGAGGAACGCGATGCGCGAAGTGGCGCCGGACCCCGGCGGGCATCGATTCCTGCTCAAGGCGTTAGGTGAGGCCGGCAACGAACTTGCCGAGGAGCTGCTGTCGTTCCCCCATCGCGCCGCGGATCTCGCGGGCGACGACGGGTGGACACCACGCCTGATCGCCGGGCACGTGCTGGCACACGAGCAGATGACCGACAGTTATCTGGACCTAATGCTGCGCCGGCGTGACCCGGAGCTGCCCGTGATTGACACCGAGCAGATGCGCGACGACCCAGAAAGCTGCACGGACGATATCGAATACGCCACATTGCGATTTACGCACGTGCGACGGCGCTTGCACTACCGGCTGTGGGATATCGATCCACACGGCTGGGAGCGTACAGCCCGCCATCCCTATCGCGGCAGCGTCAGCGTCGTCCAGCTGGTGCGTGAGCTACACCTGCATGACCTTGACTTTCTATGGCGGGTGCGTCGCATCCGCGAGCAGGCAGCTGCCATGCGGCGGCGATGATGCCGGGCTTGCGCCTCAGGAGTAGGGCAGGCATGGTGTGAACATCGCGGCGGTTGGTGGGGCTAGAACTTGACAAAGTGGATGCACTTTTCGACAATCACGCCACACCGCGTGGCCGCCTGCTCGGTGCGGTTGGCGTGGACCGGTGCCGGGCCGGCAGGCGCAGGCGATTTCGCGGCCACCGCCGCAGCGGAGAGACAGCGCGCATGACGAACAGCTACCACTTTGAGACGCTCCAGGTGCACGCCGGCCAGCAGGTCGACCCCACGACCGGCGCCCGAGCAGTTCCGATCTACCAGACGGCGACGTTCGGGCTGGGCGACGCCGACAACGCCGCGGCGCTGTTCGCCTTGCAGAAGTTCGGCAACATCTACACCCGGATTATGAACCCCACCAACGACGTCTTTGAGCAGCGCATCGCCGCGCTCGAAGGCGGCGTGGCGGCGCTGGCGACCTCCTCTGGTCAGGCGGCGCAGATGCTCGCCATCACGACCATCGTTCAGGCCGGCGAGAACATCGTCGCCACGCCGTTGCTGTACGGCGGCACGTATAACCAGTTCAAAGTTGCCTTCCCGCGCATGGGGATCAACGTCAAGTTCATCGAAGGGGATGCGCCTGCCCAGTTCGACGCGGCCATCGACGCCGGCACGAAGGCGCTGTATATCGAGTCGTTCGGCAATCCCGCCTATAACGTGCCGGACATCGCGGCCATCGCCGAAGTCGCCCATCGTCATGGTATCCCGCTGATCGTAGACAACACCTTCGGCGCAGGTGGTTACCTGGTGCAGCCGCTCAAGCATGGAGCGGACATCGTGGTGGAGTCCGCCACCAAGTGGATCGGCGGCCACGGCACCTCCATCGGCGGCGTAATCGTTGATGGAGGCTCGTTCGATTGGGGCAGCGGCAAGTTCCCGATCATGACCGAGCCGTCGCCCGGCTACCATGGCCTCAAGTTCTGGGAGGTGTTCGGTAACTTCCCCGGCATGGGCAACATCGCCTATATCATCCGAGCCCGCGTCGAGGGCCTGCGCGACTTAGGCGCAACGATGAGCCCGTTCAACGCCTTCCTATTCCTGCAGGGGCTGGAGACGCTGTCGCTGCGCGTGGAGCGCCACTGCCAGAACGCCCAGCAGCTGGCCGAGTGGCTGGCGCGGCACGACAAGGTCGCCTGGGTCAACTACCCGGGTCTGGAGGGTCATCCTTCGCACGCCAATGCCCTCAAGTACGTGCGTCCCGGCCACTTCGGTGCAATGCTCAACTTCGGTGTTCGTAGCGGTCTGGAAGGCGGGCGCGCCTTTGTCAATAGTGTCAAGCTGGCCACACTGCTCGCCAACGTCGGTGATGCCAAGACGCTGGTAATCCACCCTGCCAGCACCACTCACCAGCAGCTCACGGTCGATGAGCAGCGGGCAGCCGGTGTCACCGATGACATGGTGCGGGTATCGGTGGGAATCGAGCACATCGACGACATCATCGCCGACTTTGACCAGGCGCTTGCCGCAATCTGACATGGCGACACGCGCACAGGAGGTCCCCGGGCCAGCGGTCGCGCGGTTTGCTGGGTTGTCGCTGGACAGCGGCGGGCTGGCGCCGCTGGACGTCGCCTACGAGACGTATGGCACGCTCAATGCCGCCGGAGACAATGCCATCCTGGTGTGTCACGCGCTCACCGGCAGCGCCCACGCCGGCAACCACTACGATGCGGCGGGCAACCCACTCGGGCCGGACGGCTGGTGGCATCCACTGATCGGGCCCGGCCGCGCCCTGGATACCCGCCGCTTCTTCGTGGTGTGCAGCAACTTCCTCGGCAGCTGCTACGGCACCTCCGGCCCGACGTCAATCAACGCTGCTACCGGGCAGCCGTACGGACCGGACTTCCCGCCGATCACGATTCGGGACATGGTGCGCGCCCAGCGCCTGCTGATCGAACACCTCGGCATCAAGCAGCTGGTGTGCATTGCGGGCGGGTCGCTCGGCGGCTTCCAGGTCCTGGAGTGGGCGGCCATGTATCCAGAGATGGTCGCCGCTATTGCGCCGATCGCCACCAGCCTCTCTCATTCCGCCTGGTGTGTGGGTCTGAACGAGATCGCGCGCGAGGCCATCCGTCTCGATCCTGCGTTCCACCAGGGGCGGTATCCACCAGGGGAACAGCCACGGCGCGGGCTGGGTTTGGCGAGGCAGGTAGCCATGGTGTCGTACCGCTCGGCGCCTTCCTTCCAGGCGCGGTTCGGCCGGTTTCTCGCTCCCGGCGCCGCCCGGCCGCATCCCCTCGAACCCCGCACCCGCGACAACCAGTCGGTGCCATTCGGTCGCGATTACGAGGTCGCCCGCTATCTGGCGTACCAAGGCGCCAAGCTGGTCGATCGGTTCGATGCCAACACCTATATCACCATCACGGAGGCGATGGACCGCCACGACGTCGCGACGGGACGAGGCAGCGCCGCCGCCGCCTTCCGTCCCTATGCGGGCGCCGTGCTGTGCATGGGCATCAACTCTGACATCCTCTACACCGTCGAGGAACAACTCGAGATCCTCGAGGTGTTCGCCGGGCTGGGCAACCCGGTGCACTACAGCGAGATCGACTCACCCCACGGACACGACGCCTTCCTGATGGAGTGGCAGCAGCTCGATGCAGCCCTCCGCCCCTTCATCAACGACGCCTGGGACCTGTGCCGGGCCGGCCAGACCGACCAGACAGCAGGCTAACGTGGTGGCATGACGGCCGCCGCATCCTTGAGCTCGGACACGATCAGCTCGTAATCCTCGAGCGAGATGCGGTGCAGGTTGCCCTGGAAGGCCAGGGGCCAATGCTCCCGTGGCCAGCGCTTGGTGTGCGTCATCCGCGCCGCTACCGGCTCGGCATCGACGAATTGCGGGTCGTTCAGCACGATCTCGGGCTCGATGCGCACCCGATACGGGTAGTCTTCGTTAGGCTTCTTCGCGTTCGTCCAGATCAGTTCGTGGTCTTCATAAGGCTCGGAGACAACGCGGACACATCCGGCGAACTGCTTCAGTCCGGTCAGATAGAAGAGGATGCGGTCACCCGGCCGTACGCCCATTGCCATCTTGCGACGGGTGCTCTTGAAGCCATGCACAGTGAAGCCCAGCGCTCGGGTCTTCTCGTACTTGTCCGGTCCGCCGACCACGATGTATGCCTGGAATGGCGCCCCAGGCTCCGCTGCTGCCATGCGCTGCCTCCCTTTTTCCGCCACCCCGCGCCCATGCTACGAACGCCAGCGCCGGCGGGTCAACGCCGCTGACCACACCGGCCGCACAGCAAGAGGGGGAACGCACCAGCGCTCCCCCTCCGTTGCCTGATCAGTCAGCGAGCAGCACTAGTGACAGGCCCGCGGCACGCCGCCGCCGCCTGCAGTCTGGAAGCTGGAGCCGCAGGCGCAGCTTTTGACCGCGTTGGGATTGAAAACCGTGAAACCGCTCTTCATGATGTCTTCGGTGTAGTCGACCTCTGAGCCGGACAGCATCTCGGCTGAGTCCTCGTCCACGACGACGCGCGCGCCGTTGTGCTCGATGACGACGTCGCCCTCGTCTGGCCCTTCAGCCAGCGCCATCCCATACTGGTAGCCGGAGCAGCCGCCACCGACCACGAACACGCGCAGCGCACCGTTGGGCATGTTCTTCTGCGCGAGCAACAGCTTGGTCCGCTCGGCCGCGGCATCGGTCACGGTCAGCGCGGCGGGCCGCGGTGGCTGCGTCATGTCGCCCAGCATCACAAGATTGGTCATACCTGTCCCCCTGCTGCGCCGGTTTCCCCAGTCCGTCTACCGTATAGTACCGTCCCGTAGACGGCGCGTAAACGCGTCTACGGCTACCGAGGCAGCCGCACCGGCGCATCATCCCCAGGCCAGTACAGCAACCCATCACGCTGCAAGCCTTCCAGTAACGCTTCCAGCCAGGGGCGCATGGACGCATCAAAGTCCAGGCGTAATCTGGCTCCGATCGCCATCGGCCCTAGCCCTTCCCGCGCGTCCGGCGCACGCAGCAGATCAACGATTCTGCCCCGATAGAACCGGGCAGAGCCGGCAAACGGCCGTTGCGGCTGCGGCCTTGCTGCCGTGCGGTAGGTCGCCCCCTGCTCGCGCACGGCACGAACGTCAGGCGCAGCGGCACACATCCGAGCGAGCGGGCACACGGTGCAGCGTGGCGCCGCTGCTGGGCACACCACCGCCCCCAGTTCCATCACCGCCTGGTTCCAATCCCCTGGCCGTTCCGGCAAGAGGACCGCATCGGCCCGCTGCTGGAGCACACGTGCTGGCGGTGGCGCCCGCGTCCCGTCAAAGACGCGCGTCAGCACCCGCCGAACATTAGTATCGACGGCAGCAGCGGGCACGCCGAACGCGATGGAGGCAACGGCCCGCGCCGTATAGGGGCCGATGCCCGGCAAGACCTCCAGAGCCGGCACGCTCGCCGGGAGCACACCCCCGTAATCGCGCAGCACAGCCTGGCTCAGCCGGTGCAGGTTGACCGCCCGACGGTTGTAGCCTAGCCCTGCCCATGCATCGATCACTGCTGCCATGGGCGCCGCCGCCACCGCAAGGAGGGTAGGAAACCGGCGCATGAACGCTGGCCACCTGGCGGCGACCCGGTCCGCCTGAGTCTGTTGCAGCATCAGCTCCGAGACGAGTACGGCATACGGCTCGCGCGTCTTCCGCCACGGCAGCTCGCGATGGCCGGCATCCCACCAGGCCAATAGGGCCGCCCGCAACGCCGGGATCTGCTCCTCCGCGTATCCTGCGGGTCTGGTCAGAGACGACGCCCCAACCCCTGCCGCAGCCACATCTGCCCTGCCCATATCACCATCGTCCCCAGGATGCAGCCGCCTGTCCACACCGCCGGGGTAGAGAAGGGCGCGGCCGTCGCTGATAAGATGCAACGCGGGCCCGCCCGGATGTTGGAGGCATGAATGGATACCGAGTTGAAGCGGCTGCATGACGTCCTGTCCGGGATGCAGTCGGTCGTGGTTGCGTTCTCCGGTGGAGTTGATAGCACCCTGCTGGCGGCGGTGGCATACGACGTGCTGGGCAGCCGCGCCCTGGCCGTCACCGGCATTTCCCCCAGTGTTGCCCCTGCCGAGCGCGCCGAAGCGGCAGCGCTGGCGGCGCAGATCGGCCTGCCCTACCTCGAGATGGCCACCGCCGAGATGGATGATCCCCGCTACATCGCGAACAATCCGGATCGCTGCTTCTTCTGCAAGGATGAGCTGTTCACCCGGCTGGAGGCGGTACGCGCCGAGCGGGGCATGGACTGGTTGGCAGATGGCTACAACGTCGACGATCAGGGTGATTACCGGCCCGGGCAGCAGGCCGCCCGGAACCATCGGGTGCGCAGCCCGTTCATCGAAGCCGGTCTTGGCAAGGAGGCAATCCGGCGTCTGTCGCACGCACGCGGACTGCCGACCTGGGATAAGCCGGCGATGGCCTGCCTGTCCTCACGCATCCCCTACGGCACCCCGGTGACCGTGGCCGCGCTCAGCGCCATCGGCAGGGCCGAGGCGGCGCTGCGGGCGCTCGGGTTGCGACAGGTGCGCGTCCGCCATCATGGGGACGTCGCCCGCATCGAGACCGACAGCGACGGTCTGCACCTCCTGCTCGATGAGCGCGTCCGTGCGACAGCAGTCGCCGGCGTCAAAGAAGCCGGGTACCGTTATGTCACACTAGACCTGCTCGGTTACCGCAGCGGTTCATTGAATGAAGTGCTACCGCTAGAGGTGATAAGACGTTCATAACGGTCACGCGTGTAGACACAACATGCTATCCCCAATAAACTTTGGCCACCCTGCCGAGGAGATATAGCATGTCACTGAAGATGCTGGTCACACTGGACGGCTCCACGTTCAGTGAAGGCATTCTCGATACGGCAATCGCGATGGCCACCAACTCGCAAGCCACGGTGTATCTGTTGCGCGTCAACTCCCCCGCGCAGGACATCGCCAAGGCTGGCCCCAACTTCGACCCGCGCGGAGAGTCCGAGGCCGCCGCGCTCACCGGTCGCGCTGCGCCTGATGTGCGCATTCGGGAGATCGAAACGGCCACACAGCAGGCAGAGCGCCAGGAGATAGAGGCGCTGGAGTACCTGCGGCCGGTTGCCGAGCGATTCCCATCGCCCGTGCAATGCCTGGTTCGCGCCGGAAGCCAGCCCGCCCAGGAAATCATCAAGGTCGCCGAGGAACTCGGCGTCGACCTCATCGCAATGGCAACACACGGCCGCAGCGGCCTGGCGCACCTCTTTGCCGGCTCGGTTGCCGAAGCCGTCCTGCGCTCGGCCAAGTTCCCGGTGCTCCTCACCCGGCCCCGCGCATAGCGCAGCGTTGCCCAACGCACTCCCGCTTCACCACCTGGGAGCCAACCTGTGGGCGGAATCCTCGGTGTTGATGTCGGCGGCACCTTCACGGATTTTCTGCTCTGGGAAGGTGGCACGCTCCGGGTCTCCAAGAGGCCCTCAACTCCGGACGACGTTGCCCGCGCAGTGCTGGCCGGCGTTGACGGCATGCAGGCCACGCCCGTGGACTGTGTCCATGGCTCGACGGTCGCCACCAATGCACTGCTTGAGCGGAAGGGCGCGCGCACGGCCCTGCTCACTACGACTGGATTCCGCGATACGCTGGTGATCGGCCGCCAGGCCCGGCCGCTGCTGTATGACCTGCACCCCAGCCGGCTGCCTGCCCTGATTCCGGACGATTTGCGTCTGGAACTGACCGAGCGCATTGATGCTACTGGTCGCGTGCTACAGCCCCTGGCCGAAGCCGACCTTGACCGGGCGCTTGACAGCGTCCAGGCGGCCGGCGCCGAGTCGCTGGCGATCTGTCTGCTGTTCTCCTTCCGTAACCCGATCCACGAGCAGAGCGCAGCCGCAGCCGCGCGCAAGCGGGGACTGTTCGTATCGGCCTCGCATGAGATTCTTCCCGAGTACCGCGAGTATGAGCGCACCAGCACCACCGCGGTCAACGCCTATGTCGCGCCCCTGATGCAGCGCTACCTCGACCGTCTCGACGCCGGACTCAGGGCTCGACGAGTGCGGCACCTGCGCGTGATGGCCAGTGACGGCGGCGCCATCTCCGCCCACGCCGCCGGAGAGCTTGCCGTGCGCACCGTCCTGTCCGGCCCGGCTGGGGGGGTCGCCGGCGCACTCGCAGTGGCGCAACGCGCCGGCTACCGCGATGTGATCACCTTCGATATGGGCGGCACCTCGACCGATGTTGCGCTGTGCCCGGGAAGAATCCTGACCAGAGACGAGGCGGAGATTGGCGGGTTGGCAGTACGCACGCCGATGGCCGACGTGCACACGGTCGGCGCCGGGGGTGGCTCGCTGGCGTGGCTGGATCGCGGTGGTGCACTGCGCTCCGGACCGGAGAGCGCGGGCGCCGACCCTGGTCCCGCCTGCTATGGCCGCGGCACCCGGCCGGCCGTCTCCGATGCCCACGCTGTTCTTGGCCGTTTGCGAGCGGATGACTTCCTCGGAGGCCGGATGCCACTGTACCCCGCCCGGTCATGGACAGCCCTCCAGCCGCTCGCGGCGGCGTTCGGCGGCGTGCCCCAGGCGGCCGAGGCGGTCCTGCGCGTGACGAACGCCAATATGGATCGGGCGGTGCGTGCGGTCTCGGTCGAACGCGGCTATGATCCGCGCGACTTCACGCTCGTGGCCTTTGGCGGCGCCGGGCCGCTCCACGCCTGCGAGCTGGCGGAGTCACTCGGCATTCGCCGGGTGCTGGTACCCCGCTACCCGGGCGTGCTGTCGGCGCTCGGTATGGTGATGGCGCCTCTGACGCGCGAGTTCAGCGCCCCGGTGATGCGCGTCCTGGCAGGGCCCGCCGATGCCGGCGCACTCCAGGCACTAGCGTCAAAACTGGCACGTCAGGCGCGCGCCGCCCTGCGCGCGGAGAGCCACGGGGCAACAGCAATCACAACCGAGACGTTGCTTTCCATGCGGTATGCTGGTCAGTCGTTTGAGCTGCCGATCACCGCGCCACTGACGCGCCGCGGACCCTCGCTCGGCCCGGCAGCGCTCACCGGCGCCTTCCACGCCGCACACCTGCAGCGCTATGGCCATGCCGGCGCGGACCGGCCAGTGGAGGTCGTCATGATGCGGGTTCGCGCGTCGCTACCTCCCCCAGACGTGGACCTGACGCCGGCGTTTGAGCCAGGAGTGGCGCGCGCCGGTACAGCAGAGGTCTGGTTTGGCCGTCCGCGCCGGACCACCATTTGGCGCCGTGCGCACCTGCGGCCAGACGTTACCCTGCGCGGCCCAGCGATCGTCACCCAACTGGACGCCACGACGGTGATCCCGCCAGGATGGGTGGCGCGCGCCGGCGCCGGCGCCGACCTCATTATCGAGCCGGTATAGGCTGCTGAAGCGAGTGAACCACCATGTTCGAGCACTTTCGTCAGCGGCTGGTGGTGATGCGCGGTGCCGCTCGGCCGGATCGGACCGAGCTTGCGCGGGCGCTCGCAGAGACGCTGCCCGCACCGGCCGCAGCGCTGCCCCATTCCAGCATCGCCACCGGCTGGATCGTCCGGCCGAGCCGCGATCACGAGGCAGAGCTAGCTCTGACGTACCGGCTGCTTAAACTCGTGGGCATCAGCCTGCTGAAGGAAGGTTACTCCGTGGTGGTGGATGCGCCATATGCGGGCGCGGCCGGCGATCAGGACCTGGCCGACCTGGCCAAGCTGGCGCGTACATTTCGGGGTGTGCGCGTCACGCTGATCACCTTCCTGCCTGAGGGTGATGGCGCTGAGACGGCGGCGGTGCGTGATGCGCTGCGACACGCTGCGCAACCGGACGAGGTCCTCGTCGAAGGCAGCGGCGGGAGCGTGCGCGAGTTCGCCGAGCGGCTCGCTGACCGGATAAGGCAGCCATGACCGCCAAACGTCGCCACCGCCCGTCCGACCCCGCCACCCTGGCGATCTGCGGCGCGCTGGTGGCGTCGGTGGCCGAGGAGATGGGCGTGACACTGGGGCGCACGGCGCATTCGCCCAACATCAAGGAGCGCCGCGACTACTCGTGCGGGGTGTTTGACGCCGCCGGCCGGATGGTGGCGCAGGCCGCACATATCCCCGTGCACCTCGGAGCCATGCCGGTCGCCATCGACGCCATCCGCCAGCTGGCGCCGTTCCGGTCAGGAGACATGTACATCCTCAACGACCCGTACCTGGGTGGCACCCACCTTCCCGACATCTCGCTCGTCAGTCCCGTGTTTGCCGGCGGGCGGCTGGCAGGATTCGTGACCAACCGCGCGCATCATGCCGATGTCGGCGGGATGTCGCCCGGATCGATGCCCGTCGCCACTGAGCTATACCAGGAAGGGGTTATCATCCCGCCGCTGCGGCTGTATGGGGCTGGAGTGCTGAACGAGGACCTGTTCGCGCTGGTACTGCGGAATATGCGGGTCCCGGAGCAGCGGCGCGGCGACTTTGACGCCCAGATCGCCGCCCAGCGCACCGGTGAACGGCGGTTGGCAGAGCTAGCAGACCACTATGGCCTGGCCGAGCTCAACCATCAGTTTGACGCGCTGATCAACTACGCCGAACGCATCACGCGCGCGGCCTTGGCGGCGCTTCCCGAAGGCACCTACCAGTTCGAGGACGTGCTCGATGACGACGGCACCGGTGCCGAGCCGGTCGTGATCCGCGTGCGGCTGACTCTGGCCGGCGGCCGCCTGCACTGTGACTTTACCGGTTCGGCTGCACAGCGCCCGGGCTCCATCAATGCCGTGGCGTCGGTCACCCGGTCGGCCGTGTACTATGTTGTGCGCTGTTTGCTCGATGCCGGCGCGCCCACCAATGCCGGTTGCTTTGCGCCGGTGACGTTTACGCTGCCCGACGGGAGCGTCGTCAACGCCCGGCCACCGGCCGCCGTCTCGGCCGGCAATGTGGAGACGTCACAGCGCATCACCGATACCGTTCTGGGCGCCCTGGCGCAGGCCTGCCCCGAAACGATTCCGTCAGCCAGCAGCGGCACCATGAACAACCTCACCATCGGCGGCTACGACCCCGTCGCCGGGCGTCACTATACCTACTACGAGACGATCTGCGGCGGCTCGGGCGCATGGGCAGGCGGAGACGGACTGTCCGCGGTGCACACTCACATGACCAACACCCTCAACACGCCGGCGGAAGCGCTGGAACTGGCGTATCCGTTTCGGATGGTTCGGTACGGCATCCGCGAGGGGTCGGGCGGCGCCGGGCAGCATCGCGGTGGTGACGGCGCCGTGCGTGCCTATCGGTTCCTCGCCCCCGCCACCGTAACCCTCGTCACCGAGCGGCGCGCCGTGGCTCCCTGGGGCCTGGCGGGCGGGCATCCCGGCGCCACGGGCCACAACCAGTTGCGGCGAGCAGACGGCGCCCTCATTGAGCTACCTGCTAAGGTCAC
>CAUJGQ010000131.1 GCA_963170165.1 Chloroflexota bacterium
TGTTTCTGCGCCATGGTGGGGAGACCGCGGCGGAACCCCTGGCGCTGCCGGAGTGCGCGCCTGTGCTGGAGGTGGCGGCGTCTATCCTCCCTGTTCTCGTGGTGGCCTTCCGGGCCGCGCGGGTGTGGGGGCCATCCGCGCGGTTCCCCGGCCAGCAGGTGGGGCGGGATCACCGCCTGCGAGACGGCGATACGGTGGAGGTGCTGGCGGGATGAGAGGAGGGATGAGGACTGCGCCACTGCTGCTCCTCCTCGGTGGCGCCGCTCGGCCCCTCCCACAGTTGCACCAGGGGCAGGCTCAAGCCGGGCAGGACATCCCCGCCGCTGAGCACCTCCGGCGCGCGTCACCTTTCGCCCTTCGGGCCGCTAGACTGACACGAAGTCGCGGGGAGAGAGGGAAACAGATGCGGGCGATGGTATTGCGCGGCACGAAACTGTCGGTCGAGGAGGTAGAGCGGCCGGTGCCCGGTGCGGGGCAGGTGCTGGCCCGCGTCCGTGCCTGCGGTATCTGCGGCTCAGACCTGCACTTTGCCCGCTTCGCCGAGGACATGCTGCGGGTGACGCGCGCCGCCGGTCCGGCCGGCCCGCCGGCGATGGACCTGGAGCGCGGCGTGGTGATGGGGCACGAGTTCGTGGCCGAGGTGGTGGAGGCTGGGCCGGGTGCGGAGGCGTGGACGCCGGGCACGCGCGTCACCAGCGTGCCGGTGCTGCCGGACGCGGGCGCGCCACGCGGAGTCCAGAGTATCGGCTACTCATCCAGCTATCCCGGCGCGTACGGTGAGTATGTGCTGCTGGCCGCGCCGTTGCTGCTCCGCGTCCCGGACAGCCTGCCAGATGCCGTCGCCGCCACCACCGAGCCGTGCGCTGTGGGGCTCCATGCCGTGCGCGAGGGCAAGGTCGCGACTGACGAACGCGTGCTGGTGATGGGCGCCGGCCCGATTGGCCTGATGACGCTGCTCTGGCTCAAGCACGAGGGCGTGCGCCATATCACGGTGAGCGAGTACGCCCCGGCGCGGCGGGAGCTGGCGAAGCGGCTCGGCGCCAGCGAGGTGCTGGACCCAGCGGCCGGCGATCTGGCCGGGCAACTGACCGGGGCAGATGGGGCACTGCCCTCCGTGGTGTTCGAGTGCGTCGGCGTTGAGGGCACGCTGCAACAGGCCATGAACCTGGTCGCGGCGCGGGGGCGGGTGGTTGTTGTGGGGGTATGCATGACGCCGGACCGCATCACACCGATGACCGGCATCAACAAGCACCTGACCTTGCAGTTCGTATTGGGGTACACGCCGCAGGAGTACGCCGAGGCGCTGGGCGCGCTGGCGGCGGGCACGGTCGATACCCGTCCGCTGGTTACCCGCACCGTCAGCCTGGACGAGCTCCCCGCCGCCTTCGCCGCCCTGAGCGACCCCAGCGACTGCAAGGTGGTGCTGCAGCTCGGCGGCTGAGCCGCCGGCCCCGCACCGGCAGCCAGCCTGCATCCCGCCTACCGCAGCATCGAGTGCGCCGAGGGCTCGATCCGGCGGACGACCATGCGGGTGCGCTCCATCATCTCCGGAATCTGCGGGCCGATGACGGTCTTCCAGTGCTCGTCCTCATACACGGCCTTGTACTGCTCTGCGCGCTCTTCCTCAGAGTTGAAGCGCCGCACCCAGACATAGAGGTCGTCCTCTTCCTGGCCGGTGAAGCTGCCGGTGATTACCATCCCCTTCGATGCCTGGAAGGGGATAATCACCTCTTCCATGAACGTGACCCAGCGGTCACGCATCCCCGGCTTTGTGCGATACTCGCGCAGTTCAAAGAACGCCATACCGATCCCTCTCCGTGGCTGCCTGGGTGGCGGCCATCGCGGCACGAGTATCGACGCCGCCGGTCTCAGAGTCAAAGGCTGCAAGCGGGCGGGTAGAGGCGTACGATATCCGCCGGGGGAGGTACCGCGCCCGCCGGCAGGAGGAGTCCCATGCCAACCGTCTCAACTAACGGCATCACCACCTACTACGAGATCGACGAAGGGCCGGGTCCTGCAGCGGGCGAGCCGCTCGTGCTGCTGCATGGATTCACCGGCAGCATCAGCCAGTGGCACGACGTCCGGCCGATGCTGGCCACCGAGCACCGTCTGATCAGCTACGACCTGCGCGGTCACGGCCACAGCGACGCCCCAGACGACCTGAGCATGTACACGATGGAGACGTACGCCGCGGATCTGCACGCGCTGTTGGACGTCTTGGGAGTGACGCGTGCTCATATCCTCGGCAGTTCCTTCGGCGGGATGGTGGCGCTGGAGTTCGCCATGCGCTACCCGCAGCGCGTGCGCACACTGATCCTGTCCGATACATCGGCAGGACCGCGCTGCATCGAGCTCAGCGAGGCGATTGCGGCGCGTGAGGACGGCATCGATCGGGCGCTGGCGTATGCCGGCGAGCATGGCCTGAGCGCCCATGTCGAGCGTGAGCTCGCGACAAACCCGGTGCTGCGCGCCGATCCGCACCGGCGAGAGCATTTTCACGCCCGTTGGCGCAAGATGACGCTTCAGGGGTTCCTCGGCTCCGGCAAAGCGCGGGCGGAGCGGACCGACTACCATGACCAGCTGGACCGGCTGGAGATGCCAGTGCTGGTGATCGCTGGTGACCGTGACGTGCTGGTGGCCGCTGCCGAGTACCTGCACGCCCATATCCCGCACAGCGCCCTGCGCCTGATCAACAACGCCGGTCATCCGGCCGTGACCGATCAGCCACACGGGTTCGATGCGGTGGTGCGGGGATTCCTCAAAGGGCTAGACCCAGAGCATCAGCGCAAGCCAGTGGCGGCGCGCTGAGTAGCAGCCACGGTCTACCGGCCGCCGGTCTGCTCCAGCAGCTTCGCGACCAGCGCGGTCCAGCCGGTCTGATGCGACGCGCCCAGTCCGGCGCCGGTATCCCCGTGGAAGTACTCATAGAACAGCACCAGGTCGCGCCAGTGCGGGTCATGCTGATAGCGGTGGTTTGCGCCGTGCGCCGGGCGGCGGCCCTCGCGGTCCGGCATGAACAGGTGGGTCAGCCGGCGGGAAAGGTCCGAGGCGATGGACCACAGGTCCAGCAGGTGGCCGGAGCCGGCGGGATGCTCCACCACGAAGTCATCACCGTAGTAGTGGTGATACTTCTGCAGCGCCTCAATCAGCAGGAAGTTGAGCGGCAGCCATACCGGCCCCCGCCAGTTTGAGTTGCCGCCGAACAGGCCACTGCGCGACTCGGCCGGCTCGTAGGCAACGGTGAAGGAGACGCCGTTGAGGTGCAGCTGATACGGCTGGTGGGCATGGGCCTTGCTCAGCGAGCGGACGCCGTGCGGGCTGAGGAATTCCTCCGGGTCCAGCATCCGCGCCAGCAGCCGCTTCATCCGGTGGCCGCGCAAGAGCGCCAGCAGCCGCCGCTCCCCTAGCCCCGGCTCCTGCCAGCGCGAGACCAGCGCTGCCAGTTGGGGCCGGTTCTCCAGGAACCAATCCATCCGCGCACGGAAGCCGGGGAGCCGGTCCAGCAGCGCCGGCTCGATGGTCTCGACGGCCAGCAGCGGGATGAGACCGACCATAGAGCGCAGCTTGACGCGTTGGGCGCGGCCGCCGGGCAGGTGCAGGATGTCGTAGCAGAACTCGTCCTCGCTATCCCACAGGGCGATGCCCGCGCCCGCGATGTTGTTTAGCGCCCCGGCGATGTACATAAAGTGCTCGAAGAACTTGCTGGCCACGTCCTCGTACACCGGGTTGAACGCCGCCAGTTCCAGGGCGATGCGCATCATCGTCAGGCAGTACATGCCCATCCAGGCGGTACCGTCGCTCTGCTCCAGGTGGCCGCCGCCCGGCAACTCCGATGAGCGGTCAAAGGCGCCGATGTTGTCCAGCCCCAGGAACCCGCCCTGAAAGACGTTGTTGCCCTCTGGGTCTTTGCGGTTCACCCACCAGGTGAAGTTGAGCAGCAGCTTGTGAAACGCCCGCTCCAGAAAGGCCGTGTCGGCCTCGCCCGTTACCCGCCGTTCGATCAGGAACACGCGCAGCGCCGCCCAGGCGTGCACCGGTGGATTGACGTCGGACAGCGCCCACTCATACGCGGGCAACTGGCCGTTGGGGTGCATGTACCACTCGCGCAGTAGCAGCGTAATCTGCCGTTTGGCGAAGTGCGGGTCAATCAGTGCAAGCGGAATGCAATGAAATGCCAGGTCCCAGGAGGCGTACCATGGGTACTCCCAGGTGTCGGGCATCGAGATGATGTCGGCGTTGTTCAGGTGCCGCCAGTCGAGATTGCGCACGCGCTCGCGTCCCGGCGGCGGTGGCGGCTGGCCGGGGTCTCCTTCCAGCCACTGGTCTACGTCCCAGTAGTAGAACTGCTTGCTCCAGATCAGTCCGGCAAACGCCTGTCTTTGGACGCGGCGGGCGTCTGCGGGCATGTCTGCCGGCCCCAGCGGCGCGTAAAACGCATCTGCCTCCTGCCGGCACTGGGTAATGATGGCGTCGAAGCCGGAGAAGGGCACCGCGTGGCGCGGCTGCGACAGCCGTAACCGCACCGTCACATCGCCGCCGCCCGGCACGTCCGCGACGTATACCGCTGCCGCCTTGGTGCCCCGGCCGCCCGGGTTGGTGGCGCTGACGTCACCTGTGACGATGCGGCGGTGGAAGGCGTCTTTGACGAACGGTGTGGGATTGGGCGCATCAAACAGCAGCGCCAGGTTGCTGTCGTTCTCGGTAAAGAGCACCTGTGGTGAGCCTGCGCACGCGAGCCAGTACTCGCCCAAGGCATGATGGCCGGCACGCAGCACGCGCTGCTCGCCCTCCTCCTCATCGTGCCGCCCCGCCCCTTCGTCCGTGATCAGTGGCCGGCGCTGGTCACGGCCCCAGGACCACGTATTGCGAAACCACAACGTCGGGATCAAGTAGAGCGGGGCCGGGCCCGCACCGCGGTTGTGCGCGGTGATGCGGATCAAGATGTCGTTCGGAGCGGCTTTGGCGTACTCCACCACCACGTCGAAGTAGCGGCTGTCTGCAAAGGCGGTCGTGTCGGTGATCTCGAACTCCGGCTCGTCCCGGCTGCGCTGCTGGTTCACCCGGCGCAGCTCGTCATAAGGGAAGGCGCACTGCGGGTACTTGTACAGCGCCTTCAGGTATGCGTGCGATGGGAGGGCATCAAGGTAGTAATAGCACTCCTTGACATCCTCACCATGGTTACCCTCGTCGCCGGTCAGGCCATACAACCGCTCTTTGAGAAAGGGATCCCGGCCGTTCCACAGCGAGAGCGCGAAGCAGAGCCCGCCATCGATGTCGGAAATGCCCAGCAAGCCGTCTTCACCCCAACGATAGGCGCGGGAGCGGGCCTGCTCGTGGGTGAAGTAGGTCCACGGCTTACCGTCCGGGGAGTAGTCTTCCCGCACGGTGCCCCACTGGCGCTCGGCCAGGTACGGGCCCCAGCGCCGCCATTCACGCCGGTCCTCCGCGGCGCGGTTGCGGCGGCGCTCGGGGTCGTCTGCCGGGATGCGAGGGGAGGCCGGCTCGAACAGTGCGTCACCGTCCAGGGTCATAGCTGGCCTCGGCGCCGGCGGGCCGGCCTCACCAGATGGTGGCGCCGCCGTCAATGTTCAGGACCTGGCCGGTGATGAAGCTCGCGGCGGGCGAGCACAGAAACACCACCGCGCCTTTGAGTTCACCGGCTTCGCCGGTGCGCATCAAGGGCGAGAGCGCACGCATCTTTTCTTCGGCGACGCTGAACTGATGCTGCGTCATGCGCGTGCGGAAGAACGCCGGGGCGACGGCGTTGACGCGGATGCCGTGCTGCGCCCAGATCACGGCCAGGTCGCGGGTGAGGGCGTCTAGCCCGCCCTTGCTGGCGTGGTACGCGACCGAATCCTGAATCGCCGTGTCCAGACCGATCTGCCCCAGTACTGATGAAACGTTGACGATTGTGCCGCTGCCACGCTCGATGAAGTGCGGGGCCGCTGCCTGGCACATCAGCCAGGCGCCGGTGAGATTGGTGTCTAGCACCAGTTGCCACTTGTCCAGCGGATACTCGAGCGAAGGTGCGCCCCAGCCCAACCCAGCGTTGTTGATCAGGATATCCAGCCCGCCGAAGCGGGTGACGGCAGCGTCCAGCGCGGCGCGCACGCCTTCGGGACTGGTGACATCGGCTTCGATGGTGAGGACGTCATGTCCGGCTGCTTGCAGCATCGCCTGTGCCGAGTCCAGAAACTGGCGCCGCCGGCCGGTGATCGCCACCTGTGCTCCCGCCTCGGCCAGCCCTTCGGCGATTTCCAGCCCCAGCCCGCGCGACCCTCCCGTAACTAGCGCCACCTGCCCCGCCAGGCTGAATAGCTCGCGAATGTGCATGAACACCTCTGTGTAACGCATACGATCTGAGATGGGGACCGGCTGTGCATCGATTATCCGGCCGGCCATCGCGAGATCGTGCCCCGGGTGCCGGCTTTACCCCGCCGTGTGCGTCATGACGACCAGATCGTGCAGGTTGCCTTCCTGGTCGCGGGCGTAGTTGCGGAAGCGCCCCTCTTCCTTGAATCCCAGCCGCTCGAACAGCTTGCGTGCGCCGGACTGCTCGACGGTCATCTCGGCGGTAAGCTTCTCGATGCCGGCGGCGCGGGCGGCATGCATGATCTCTTTCATCAGCGCCCGTCCCAGGCCGCGCGCCCGTAGGGTGGGTGACGTGATCACACGCACCTCGCCCACGTGCTGGGTCCAGGGCACATCGGAAGGGCGCAGGCTGGCCATTCCCGCGATCTCACCATCCGGGCTTTCGGCCAGCATCGTCACGATACGGCCGTCTGCCACATCGCGCGCCCACGCATCGATGACCCGCTCATCGGTGACATCGTTGCGCAGGAACAGCAGATCGAGCGGTGGCAGCGACCGGCACAGTGCCAGCAGGCCTCCGGCATCTGCCGGTGTCATGGGCCTTACCCGCAGTTCGGCGCCGTCAACCCGCAGCTCTGTCGACTCGTCGTCACCGGCTTCGGCCGCGATGGCAGAGGCGGCTGCGGCGGCCTCAGGCAGCGACGGCTCCTGAGTGGTGACGCAGGCCTGCTTTGCCATCTCGGCGATCATCGCCGCGGCGCCGTGGACGGTCAGGATTGACGTATCGACCACCAGGTCATACAGACGTAGGTCGTACCAATCAGCGTGATAGGCCGAGCGGTAGAACCTCACCCGCTCACGGTCACTCTGCTCAACCTCGGCACGCGCCGCGACAGGAGAAAGCTGCTCGGCATGGGCGATCCGCGCGGCGCGGTACTCCACCGGCGCATGCACGAAGACGTGCAGGGTGCCCGGTGTGTCGCGCAGGATGACCTGGCCAGCGTGGCCGACGATGACAGCGGGGCCGGACTCCGCCACTTCGCGCAGCACCTTTTCCAGCAGGCGGCGGAAGTCCGCAGAGGTGGCGAACAGCGCCGAGGAGGATAGCCCTTCCATCGCCACGCCCTCGCCGCCGCTGGCGCCGAAGCGGCCGAGGTTTTCCAGCATCCGGCTGAGCAGGCCTGAGTGGCGCTGGGATGCCTGCAGTGCTTGTTCGGAGACGCCGGCGGCGTGGGCGGCGCGTGCGATGATCTCGTGGTCCAGCAGCGGCACGCCGAGCTGCTGTGCTACCAGGGCGGCCAGTTCGTCGCCGCCGCTGCCCCGCTGTCGGGCGATGGTCACCACCGGTCCGGCCATGGCTGCACTCTCCCCTTGGCGTCCTCGCCGCGCCGAAGCGCCTTCGAGGCCCTATCGTGCCACAACGGCGCCGTGGCTACGAGAGGGCAAACGGAACGAACCGGCAGGCATAGACGGCAGCACGGCGCACGGGGAGAGCAAGCCGAGCCGGGATTGCTCGGGATGTCCCGGCTTCCCTATCCGGAACTCCCCCAATATGGAATCGGGGCGGCAACGGCTCCAATAGGGTCTGACCATTCTCCAGAACGAACGGTCAGACGGAGCCGCGCCGTGGTCGTACAGGCACAGGCCCCAGGCAAACGCAAGGGCGGTCTGCTGGTGTTGCTCCAGCAGACCGATATCGCCCTGGCACTGGTGGTGATGCTGATCATCGTCATGATGGTCGTGCCGATGCCCACGGCGCTGCTCGACCTGCTGATCGCCCTCAACATCTCAATCGGTGTCACCATCCTGCTGGTCTCGATTTACGCAAAGGAACCGCTCGATTTCTCGGTGTTTCCCACCTTGCTCCTGGTGGTGACGCTGTTCCGGCTGGCGCTCAACGTCTCCAGCACGCGCGTAATCCTGCTACACGGGCACGCCGGCAACATCATTCAGTCCTTCGGCAACTTCGTCGTCGGCGGCTCGCTGATCGTCGGCATCGTCATCTTCCTGATTTTGATGGTGATCCAATTCGTCGTGATCACGAACGGCGCCGGACGTGTGGCCGAGGTTGCCGCCCGTTTCACGCTGGATGCGATGCCTGGCAAGCAGATGAGCATTGACGCCGAGTTGAATGCCGGCGTTATCAACGAAGAACAGGCGCGCACTCGCCGCCGGCAGATCGCGGGCGAGGCTGACTTCTACGGCGCGATGGACGGCGCCTCGAAGTTTGTCAAGGGCGACGCGATGGCGGCGATCCTGATTGTCGCGGTCAATCTGTTCGGCGGTATTGCCGTTGGCGTGGTGCAGCAGGGCATGGCCATCGGCGAGGCGGTGCAGACCTTCTCGCTGCTGACCATCGGCGAAGGGCTGGTCTCCCAGATACCAGCGCTGTTGATCTCTACTGCCACCGGCATCATCGTCACCCGCGCTACCTCAGAAGGAAACCTGGGTGACGACATTCGCATCCAGCTCTTCAGCCACCCGCGCACGCTGTTCGTCGTCTCCGGCATCCTGCTTGGTTTCGGTATTGTGCCGGGGTTGCCCAAGCTTCCGTTCTTCGCCCTGGCGGCGATGGCCGGTGGCGCCGGCTACTTCGTGCGCAGCAGCCAGAAGCAGGCGGCACTGGTGGAGGCCGAACGCCAGGTCGAGGAGGCGAAGGTCGAGGAGACGGCGGTCGACAACGTCGTCAACCTGCTGCCACTGGATCCGATGGAGATTGAACTAGGCTATGCGCTGCTGCCGCTGGTGGACAGCCCGGGCGGCGGCCTGCTGCACCGCATCACGACCATCCGCCGCCAGCTTGCGCTGGAGATGGGCGTGATCGTGCCATCCGTGCGTGTGCGCGACAACCTGCTGATGTCGCCAAACACCTACAAGGTCAACCTGCGGGGTATCGAGATCGGCCGCGGCGAGCTGTTCAACGGCCGCTATCTGGCCATGAACGCCGGAATGGCCACGGCACCGATTGACGGGATCCCTACGGAGGAGCCGGCCTTCGGCCTGCCTGCCACGTGGATTGACAACGGCCAGCGTGATCGCGCCGAAATCCTGGGCTACACGGTGGTGGACCCGCAGTCGGTCGTGGCTACCCACCTCACCGAGCTGTTCCGCCGCCACGCCTCGGATCTGCTCGGCCGCCAGGATGTACAAAACCTGCTCGCGAACCTCAAGGCCGACTACCCGGCGGTGGTGGAGGAACTCACCGGCGGGCTGATGACGCTGGGCGAGATCCAGCGTGTGCTGCAAAACCTGCTGAGCGAGCGTGTTTCCGTACGCGACCTGCTCACCATTTGCGAAACGCTGGCGACGCATGCCCGCAATACCAAAGACCCAGAACTGCTCACCGAGCAGGTGCGGCTGGCCCTGGCCCGCTCCATCTGCACCCAGTATGCCGGGGAAGACCGGGTGCTCCACGTCATCACGCTCGCCCCGCGGCTGGAACAGATGCTGGTCACCAGTATGCAGCCCACCGATCAGGGGCCGGCGATTCTGATCGATCCGAATCTCGCCAACCGGATGCTGACCGAGGTGGCGGGCAAGATGGAGATCATCGCGGCAATGGGCCGGACCCCGGTGCTGCTGTGCTCTGGCCGTCTGCGCCGTCCCTTCCGCCGGATGGCCGAGCGTATCCTTCCCGGCCTGGCGGTGCTCGCCTTCGGCGAAGTCACCACGGAAGTAGACGTGCAGAGCGCGGGCATGGTGGATGCGGACGAGTGAGATGGGTGGCCCAGTATCTGGCAACTGGCTTGCGGCGATGAGGGGGCAGCGAACACGGAGTGATGGACCGTCCGCCTCTGTTCAACTGACATCCGGCTGCCTGACACGGTGACCGAAGGGAGCGCCACATGCGTATCAAGCGAATTCATGCCGCGACGATGCAGGACGCGCTGGAGCAGGTGCGGGCCGAGCTCGGGCCGGACGCGGTGATCGTTTCCACCCGCCCGCTGGGTACGACAGCGGAGGACCGGCGGCGCGGGTTGCGCGGTGTGGAGATCGTCGCCGGGCTCGACGAACAGCCCATGTCGGCGGTGGCGCAGGCGCGCTCGGTCGCGGCATCCGCACCGTCCGTCGCGCCCGGCGCCGCCCGTGCAGCTTACACGCTGAGCATGGGTGGTGCGCCGGCGTCGGTGGCGGGGGTGCGGGCGCGCAAGGTCGAGGCTGCCACGCGCGCGCCGGAGTTTCCTCGGCTGGGCCGCAACGGTGAACCGGCCGGGGATGATCTGGACGCGATGGTCCCGGCGCTGGAGGCACTGGCCGCGCGCGGGCGGGCCGCCCAACCACAGCCGGCAGCAACCGGCGCGGCACCCCGTTCGGCCGAGGAACACCGCCTGCTGGACTTGATCCGTTCCCGGCACGACGAGTTTGTCAGCATTCCCCCGTCGCGCCCGCACCGCGTCGATACCGCCGCGATACCCCCCGCTGTCGTGCGAACCAGTCTCGATGCGGCGCCTGCTGCACCCGCGCCGGACCTGGTGCCGGCTCGTGCGCCGTCCAGCAACCGGCCGTCATACCACATGGATGCGGTTTCCTGGCCGGGGTCCTCCACTGGGGTGGGTGGGCGTCAACCGGCCGCATCGGCTCACGCAGCGGCCGAAGCGGCATTTACAGCGCTGGCAGAGATCGGCCTGAGCGAGCCGCTGGCGGAGCGGGCGATTGAGACCGCCATCACCCGGCTGGCCCGTACCGATCTGCATGACACCGGCCGGCTGCTGGAGATTGGCTTGGCGTCGCTGGTGGCCGGAATTCCCGTGCTGGAGCTGAGTGCCCGCGCGCTGGCCGGGCGCACGCTGGCGTTTGTCGGGCCGGCGGGCGCCGGGAAGACCACAGCGCTGCTGAAGACGGCCGTGCAACTGCGGCGTGACGGTGCGGATGTTGCCATCATCGCTGCCGATGTCTCGCGCATCGGTGCGGCCGATCAGTTGCGCCGGTACGGTGACGTGCTACGCCTGCCGGTCAGCGTTGCCTATGCCCCGGAGGAGGCAGCGGCAACGCTGAACGAGTCGCCGCCTGGTCGTATCACACTGATGGATACCCCCGCCGGGCAGTTCGGCCGGGAAGGATTTGCGCCCGAGGTGGCGGCGCTCGTCGGTGCCGTGGCCAGCCCGCTGGTGGTGCTGACCGTGCCTGCCGGCGCCTCTGACACAGACCTGCGGCGCTGGCATGCCGCCGCCGCGGCCACCGCCGTGGACGCGCTGGCGATTACGAAGCTGGATGAGGCGGGCGGGGCTGCACCGGTGCTCAATGTCCTGGCCACCCTGCGGCTGCCCGCGCTGTTGCTGTCCACCGGCCGGGATGTCACCGGCGACATCGAGATGGCCGGCGCCGCCGAGGTGGCCGGGGCCGTGCTGGATGAGCTGACGGAGCAGGTGGCCACGGCGGCGTAGCGGGGCTGTTGATGCCGCCTTGTCGAAGTCGTTCCCCGTCGCACGGCGGCCGGGGCGCGGCGGCGGCTTGCCCTCCGGAGACCGGATGACGGACATCGGTTTCCGTAAGGATTAGGGGTTTTCCGCAATGGGCGCGAGACCGCCGGTAGGCCAGAGTAAAGGCGTGGAGTCGACGCAAGGGGTGCTGTTCCGCCTCGGTGCGCGCGCCGGCCTGCTGGTTTTTGCCGGTGTGATGGTGGTGGCGGTGCAACGCGGGATGGACCCCACCCTTGCGCTGCTCCGTGCGCTGGTTGCGTTGCTGGCCATTGTGGCGTGTGGCTGGGCAGCAGAGCGGATCGCGCGTCCGCCCCTCCGCACGCGGGCAACGGAGCCAGCGGAGGCAGAGGATCTCCCGGCGAGCGAAGCGGCGGCCGAGGGTGGCGACGAGCCGGAGACACGCCGGGCGGCTGCCTAGACCGTCAGATGGATACAGCCCGGTGTGGCTGCGCTGATGAATGGTGAACAGGGCCATGACTGCAACAATGAGTGTCGCTGACGCCTGGGCGAGCTATCTTGCGCATGGCGATGCCGCCAGTCGCGAGCAAATCATCCTGCAACATACGCCACTGGTGAAGTACGTCATCGGCCGGTTGGCTATCCATCTGCCTCAGGTGCTGGACTACGAGGACCTGCTCGGCTACGGCACGCTCGGTCTGATTCAGGCGTTTGAGCGGTTCGACCCGTCGCGCGGGGTGAAGTTCGAGTCCTATGCGGTCATGCGCATCCGGGGTGCAATCCTCGATGCCCTGCGCGCCCTGCGCGGCCTGCCTCAGAGCGTGACCGACAAGGCCAAGCGCCTCCAGCGCACCGCCGCGGAGCTGGAGTCCACGCTCGGCCGCCCGCCGACGGATGACGAGCTGGCGGAGGCGCTGTCGATCAGCACCGAACAGCTCAATCAGCAGATGGTCGATGCTTCGTGGGTTACCGTCTCGCTGGACAACATCATCGACAACCAGGCCGACAGTGATATCCGCGCCCTCACCTCCTTCCGTTCAGAAGATGACGTGATGGGCATGGTCGAGCGGCGGGAGATGGTGTCAGAGCTGAGCGAGGCGCTGGCCACACTCTCCGACCGCGAGCGGCTGATCCTGAGTCTGTACTACCACGAAGAGCTGACCATGCGCGAAATCGGGCAGGTACTGGAGGTCTCGGAGGGCCGGGTCTGTCAGCTTCACGCCCGCGCACTGCACAAGTTGCGGGTCGATATGTCCCGCCGCGCGCCCGAGTTTTTCCAGCGTAAATGGGGTGCTGCATGATTGCGCTCATGCTCATTGCGGTGATAGCCACTGATATCGCCGTTGCTGTACTGTTCATCGCCTGGCGGCGGCAGGCAGCACAGTCCTCGGGCGCGTTGCTGGACAATGCGCTCAGCGCAGAGATGGAAGACCTGGTGGTCGAACTGCGCAACCAGGCCGAGCAGGCCACCGCCGAGATCTCCCGCCAGAAGGCGCAGCTCCGGCGGATGCTCACCGATATCGACCGCAAGCCGGCAGCGCTCTTGGTCGAGCCGATCGCGCCCTCCGCGCCGGTCACCCGTCGCGATGTGCTGGCGCTGGCAGCGGAGGGATTGTCCTTCCGCGTCATCGCTGGGCGCACCGGCCTGAGCGTTGAAGAAGTCCGCCTGATGCTGGCGATGGAAGAGGAAGCGGCGGCGTAGCCGTCCCAGCAGGACCGCACACCATGAACGGCCGTGCTCTCCCCCGTCGTGCTGCCGTCGCCGCGGTACTGGCGCTAACGGTCTTGGGTGCGCTTGTTGCACCCGGCCGCGCCCGTGCCAATGGCGTCCCGATCCGGATCCCGCTGGCGTACGTCCCCGGTCTGTCCAATGCCGGGCCACAGGATGCCCGCGGTGAAGCTGAGATCAGCTTCTCTGAGGCGCTGGTGCGGCTCGATGCCCGCGGACTGACACCGCTGGCCGGTGAACAGTACGTTATCTGGCTGGCGAAGTCGGGTACGAACCGCGCGGTGGCGGTGGGGCCGCTGACGGTGGGCCCGGATGGCACCGCCGGCTACACCGGGAAGCTGGCTGGGCTGGACAGCTATGACTATGACCTCGTCATCCTGACGCTAGAACCGCAGCCGGATACGCATCCCACTCCATCCGAGAAGCGCTCCATCGGCGGCTTCTTCCAGCCGATCAAACGCACGGAGCAGGCGGCCTCCGGCATCGCCTCAGATACCATGCCCGCCACGCTGCCCAACACCGGCGAGCCGGCGCCGGCCGCACCCCGCACCGGCAACCGGATATCGGGCGTGATGCTGATGGTTGGTGGTGGGATGGTTTTGTTCCTCACCATGCGTCGCTGGCGGGTACGCCGTCGCTCGGACGGGCAGTAGCAGCGCCGGTTTCGACTACAGGAGCCTGCCATGCTCAGAGGCATCTACACCTCGGTCTCCGGCATGGGCGCCGCTGACCGGCGCCAGCAGGTGCTGGCCAACAATATCGCCAACGCCGGCACCCCCGGCTTCCGCGCCGACGATGTCACCGCGGAGAGCTTCGACCAGATCTTTACCGCGCTGTGGGATCCCCTCGCGCCCGGCACCGGCGCCGAGCCGGCTGGCCGGCGATTTGATCTGAGCCAGGGGCCGGTCAGCCGCACCGGTGCGCCGCTTGACGTGGCGCTGGAGGGTAACGGCTTCTTTGCGCTGACGGCGGCAGACGGACAGACGGTGTTCACCCGCGCCGGCCGGTTCACGCGTGATGCCGGCGGCGTGCTGCGCTCACCGGATGGCTCGACCGTGCAGGGCATCGATGGCGGGCCGATCACCGCCACCGGGGCGGCCGTGCGTATCACCGAAGACGGCACCGTGCTGAGTGATGGAGCAGTGGCCGGTAGGCTGCGGCTGGTGTCGCTCGACCCAACAACGATGCAGCGCACCGGTACGGCTACGCTGACCGGCACGGTGGAGGCGGCTCCGGCTACCCCCAAGGTGGTGTCAGGCGCGCTGGAAGGCTCCAACGTCGATGTCACGGCGACGATGACGACGATGTCCATGCTGATGCGCGCCTTCGAGGCCGGCCGCCAGGCGGTCCAGCTCCAGAACGAGACGCTCAACCAGACCGTCAACCAGGTCGGCCGGCTGTAACCTCCGTCCCGCGTCACTCGCACCGGCGCCGGATCACCGCGCACGTCTGTGTGCGAGGTCCGGCGTTGTGGCTGGCCGGGCTGCCCTGCTCAGGGGTGGGCCGTGGCGCGTTAGGGGAATCGCCGGATATGAGCGCTGGTGACCGGCGCGTGTAATGGAGGGGGACAACCCGGCGTGGCAGAGACACCATTCCTACTCCTGATCTCGAGGCTCAGACGGCAGGCTTGAGACCTGCCGGTCGCAAAGGTAGCGCCGATGCTGCGTTCCATCGATATCAGCCGCGCGGCCATGCTGCGGCAGGGCCAGTTTCTGGACGCGGCGGCACACAATGCCGCGAACATCAGCACGGCCGGCTTCAAGGCAATCCGCCTGGCGCTGGAAACCGGCGACGTGTCGCCGGCCACCGGCCCGGATGGGACGGATTCTGGGACGCCGGCGCTGACCGCCAGGCTCGTCAGCTCACGCCTGATGACCCAGGGCGATATCGAGCCCAGTGAGGGCCCGATGGATATGGCCATTGCCGGTGAGGGCTTCTTCATCCTGCGGACACCGGAAGGTGAAGCCTACACCCGCAACGGCGCCTTCCGGCCGGACGCCGGGGGACGGCTCACCGACAGCCAAGGTAACGTGCTGCAACCCGGTGTCACGGTGCCGCCCGGCGTAGTGGCGATTCATATTGGGTCTGACGGCACGGTGAACGCAACCTTGGAAGGCGGCCGCATGGCTCCGGCTGGCCAGCTTCGGCTGGCTCGGTTCGCCAACCCCAACGGGCTGCTGGCGGGCCGTGATGGACTGCTTGTCGCCACGGCCGCATCCGGCCCAGCGCAGACAGGCATCCCCGGGCAGGGGGGATTGGGCAGCGTGCAGACGGCGGCGCTGGAGGGCTCCAATGTGGAGCTGGCCGAGCAGATGACGGAGCTGGCAGGGGCGCAGCGTCAGCATCAGCTCAACACGTCGGCGTTCCGCATGGCGGATGAGATGTTGCGGCTGGCGGCACAGTTGCCGGGTAACTCATAGCGGGCAGCCGGTGCTGGTCGAGTGAGGTTGACAGGGGACACCACATGAATGCAATGAACGGCATCGCCGGATCGATCGTACGCACGTACATCCACCAGGCCGGCGTTCAGCCTGCCCAGCAGGCGGTACAGGAACAGGCGGCGGCGCGCTCGACCGCGGGCCGGTCCCGCTCTGACAGCGTCAGCCTCTCGCGCACAACGCAAGAGCTGGCGCGCCTGCGCGAGGCCACCATCACTGCCCCCGATGTGCGGGCGGATCGCGTGCTCGCGCTCAAACAGGCGATCAGGGACGGCACATATCAGATTGAGGCCGGCACGCTGGCGGCGAAGCTGCTCCGCTAGGCCGGAAGGATGGCGGACGATGACCGGGAATGATGACCCCCGTGAGGCGATCCTGCACCTGCTGGCGGAGCAAGCGCGGCTGTGCGGGCTGATGATCCCGGTGGCGGAGGCGAAGCGGGCTGCACTGCTGGTGAGTGATGCAGAAGGACTGGCGCCGCTAGTGCGGGAGATGGAATCGCTGGCGGCGCGGGCGGCGGAGGCCGAGCGCGAGCGGCTGGCACAGACGTCCCGGCTGCTTGGTGGCGTGGACCCGGTGGTAGCCTTTGACGTGCTCGCGGCCCGCTACGACGGCGCCGGCCGCGAACGGCTCGCCGGGCTACGGGATGCATTGCGCGCAGCCTTGTCCGTGCTCAAAAGCCTGAATGATTCCAACGCCGCACTCGTGCGGCAGGCGCTGGCGATCACCCGGCAACAGGCGCGGCTGCTGACGGGTGGATTGCCCGCGACATACAGCGCCGCAGGGGTGGTGGCAGAGCCTGTTCCGCTCCAGACCCGCCAGGCATGGCGAGCCTAGCGCCGGTGAGGCGCGCGAAGGACGGACCCCATGGGTCTCTCAATCGGGCTGGATACGGCTATCTCCGGCCTGCGGGCGATGCAACTGGCGATCGACACCGCCGCGCACAACGTCGCTAACGCCGATACCCAGGGCTACTCGCGCCAGGAAGTGGTATTTCGCGCCATCCCACCGGTACAGGACCGCAACTCTGCGCCCAACGCGCCGCTGCGCATGCTGGGCATGGGCGTGGACTCGGGGCGAATCCGGCGGTTGCGCGACACGCTGCTTGATGTGCAGTACCGCGATGCGCACCGCATCCACGAACAGTACCACGCCGAGGCAACAGCGTTAGGACAGGCGGAGGTGATCCTGAACGAGCCGTCTGACCAGGGCCTGCAACAGCTCATGGCTGGGTTCTTCAACACCTTCCGCGACCTCACCTCACGACCCGAGTCAATCGCGGCGCGCGCCGCCGCTGTGGAGCAAGGAGCGACGCTGGCCGCATCCTTCAACCGCGCCGGGCAAATGCTCGTGTCTCAGCGGTCTGACCTGGATGCGTCGATCGAGGTGAAAGTCACCGAGATCAACAAGCTGGCCGGTGAACTGGCCGAACTCAACAAGCAGATCCGTATGGCCTCCGTGTCCGGTGTCAGCGCGAATGACCTGATGGATCGCCGGGATGTGGTGCTGGATGAGCTGGCCGGGCTGGCCGGCGTCACGGTGCAGAACGGCGCCGATGACACGGTTGACGTCTATCTCGGTGCGCGGGCGCTGGTGAGTGGCACCACGGTGGATGCACTGGCGGCCGTACCGGACCCGCTCAACGCCAATCTGCGCCAGGTGGTTTGGGCATCGGACAGCGCCGCATCGGGGATTACGAGTGGTGAGATCGCCGGCATCCTCAAGTCACGCGACGTCCACGTCACCGGCCTGCTGAATGCGCTCGATGAACTCGCGCAGGCGATCATCGCCGGGGTGAATGCTCACCATCAGAACGGCACCGGCCTGGATGGCACCACCGGTCTGGATTTCTTCACCGGAACCGGGGCGCTCGATGTCGCGGTCAACCAGACGCTGCGTGATGAGCCGGGAAAGCTGGGGATCGCGGATGCCATTGACGAACCCGGCAACGCCAATACGGCGCGTCTGATTGCCGGTGTACAGAACGAGCTGCTATTGGGTGGCGGCACCACCACCGTCGAGGACTTTTATCGCGCCACGGTAGCCACGCTGGGGGTGAACTCCCAGCAGGCGATGCTGCAGCGCGACAACCAGGACCTGCTGGCACGGCATATCGACACCGCCCGTCAATCGGTGATGGGTGTCTCGCTGGACGAGGAGATGACGAACCTCATGAAGGGCCAGCATGCCTATCAGGCGGTCGCCAAGGTGATCTCCACGGTGGATGAGATCCTGGACACTCTGATCAACCGGACGGCGTAATCATGCGGATACCTGATCGCGTCATCACAGATAGCGTGAAGTCAAACGTCAACGTCAACATCGCCCGGATGATGAAGATCGAGCAGCAGATCTCCTCCGGCCGCCGCATCAACGCGCCGTCGGACGACCCGGCGGCGGCAGCGGCGGCGTTGCGGTTGCGCGCTGATATCTCCATGTCCGAGCAGTTCACCCGCAATATCGACAGCGCCGCGGCGCGGCTGGGCGCCACCGACTCGGCCCTTGGCAGCCTCACCGACCTGCTCCAGCGGGCGCGTGAGCTGACGGTGCAGGCGGGTTCCGCCGGCATCAGTCCCGCCCAGTTGAGCGCTATCGGTACGGAGCTCAACCAACTGCTGCACCATGCGGTCCAGGTGGGCAACAGCAGCTTCGGTGGTCAGTACCTGTTCTCCGGAACGAAGACCACGACCCCAGCCTTTCTCGCGACCGGCGATGTGCCCGCCACGGTCACTTACCAGGGCAACACCAGCGCGATCCTGCAGGACGTCGGGGATAACGCCCAGGTGCAGATGAACGTCACCGGCGACCAGGGGCTGCTGGCGGCGATGAATGCGCTGATTCAGATCCGCGACGCGCTCAACGCCGGCGATCGCACCACCGCCATCCAGAGCGGACTGACCGCACTTGACGGGGCGATGGACGCGGTGCTGCAGCAGCGCGGCAGTCTCGGCGCGCGGATCAACCGGCTGGAATCGCTCGGCGTTCGGATTGAGGACGAGCGCATCAACCTGCACGGGCTCAAGGGCAGCCTGGAAGATGTCGATATGGCCGATACCATCGTCCGGCTCAACTCGGCACGCAACGTCTACGAGGCGGCACTGGGGGCGGCGGCACAGGTGATTCAGAAATCGCTGGTTCAGTTCTTACGGTGATCGAAGGAGCGGCTACGAATGAGCACGACACTGGCGCCTAGCACGCCGGCCGAGACGGTCTTGCAGCGCACGGCGGTACGCTTCATCGCCGGAATGCCGGGTCTTGAGGAGTACCGGGCCTTCACCCTCGTCCCGGTGGACGGCGGTCCCGTCTACTGGTTGGAGTGTGACGAGGAGCCCGCCATCGCCCTACCGGTGGCCGAGGCGTTTGCCGTCGCGCCGCAGTATGCCTTTGACCTGTACACCAGCGATAGCCGCGCCCTGGGTATCACGGAGCCGGCCGATGCTCTCGTGCTGGTGGTGCTGGCCGTGCCGCCGGGCAGGGGGACCATCACCGCCAACCTCTTCGCGCCGATCGTGGTCAACCGTTCAGCAGGGCGCGCCAAACAGATCATTCTCGATGGCAGCAAACACAGCCTTCGTCATCCGGTGGGGGAACGGTAAATAGCGCACGGCCGCAACAGCAAGGACGCTCAGGAGGGAGCAAGGATGCTCATCCTCACTCGCAAACCGGAACAAAGCATCATCATCGCGGATGATATCGTCGTGACGGTGCTCGCCGTCGATGGCGATCGCGTGAAACTCGGGATCAAGGCGCCGGTGGATATCTCCGTGCTGCGCGACGAGGTGCGACGCGAAGTGGGCGGAGAGAACCGGCGCGCTGCCTACAGCCCCGCCGACCGCGCCAAGATGGAAGGCATGCTGCGGACGCTGATTCGCGACCCATAGTCTCCGCAACTGATCAGGTGACGATGGCCTGCCCGTCGAGCCTTCCCATCGCTGGGGCGGCGCGGCGGGCCTTCCATCGTTGGGCTACCCATGGGTCAGAAACACTACTCCAAACCCCTAAAGCGAATCCACGGCATCACGACACCCACGGCGGAGAAGAGGAACGCAGTGGAAAGCCACAGTCCCGTTTGCTGACGGGACGGACCGTGGGTCAGAGGTCGGACCGCGCACGGCGGCGGGACCCGGAGATGCCGTGATGCCGCGATCGGGAAGGACTCCGATTGCTTGTACGCCATGAGGCTTGGAGGCCGCACACACCATGGGTATGCAGATCAATACCAACGTGATGGCGCTCACCGCTCAGCACAACCTGGGCGCCACCAGCCTGAAGATGAGTAAGGCGCTGGAGAAGCTGTCCAGCGGCCTGCGCATCAACCGCGCCGCCGACGACGCCGCCGGTCTGGCCGTCTCCGAGAAGCTGCGCAGCCAGATCAAGGGGCTGACCCAGGCTTCGCGCAATGCCCAGGACGGCATCTCCATGATCCAGACGGCGGAAGGCGCGCTCAACGAGACGCATGCCATCATGCAGCGCATGCGCGAGCTGGCCGTTCAGGCCGGCACCGCCACCCTGCAGGGCTCGGACCGGACGGCGATCCAGGCGGAGATCAACCAGCTCTCCTCCGAGATTGACCGCATCGCCAACGTCACCGACTTCAACGGCTCCAAGCTGCTCAACGGCACCTTGGGCGGGCGCACCACCGCCAACCTGGGCGCCAACATCACCTCGGGCAACGGCGTCAACGGCATCCAGGCCACCACCGC
>CAUJGQ010000132.1 GCA_963170165.1 Chloroflexota bacterium
GCGCCTGCAGTGGCGGGCACGAACTTGACTCCAACCCCCACGGCAGAGAGAATCCCGGCGGGTTACCTGCCCAAGTTTGAATTCTGGGGGGCGGGTGAGCCCAAGCCCGCGGCCAGGAGCGAGCATGGTGGGGCAGCTTGAGGGCCGGGTCGCGATTGTCACGGGGGCCAGCCGTGGGTTGGGCCGGGATATCGCGTTCGCGCTGGGCCGTGCCGGCGCGGCGGTGGTGGTGGCAGCGCGTACGGAAGCCGCTGGCGAGTCACGCATTCCCGGCACGCTGGAAGAGGCCGTCACCCGCATCGAGCAGAGTGGCGCACGTGCGCTGGCTGTGCGTTGTGACGTCACCAACCAGGCAGATATCTCCCGCACTGTGCAGGAGACGATCGCCGCGTTCGGCCGGATTGACATTCTCGTGAACAACGCCGGCATCCTCACCCCTGGCAGCGTCGTAGAGATGCAGCCGCGGCACTGGGACCTCGCCTTCCGCGTCAACGTGCACGGCCCCTTTCTGTTCTGCCGGGAGGTCATTTCGCACCTGGCCCGAGCCGGTGGCGGTCATATCATCAATATCTCGTCGCGCGGGGCGATCGGTCCGGGACCGGGTCCGTATGATGGGCCGCGCGCGGGTGGAACCGCGTACGGCGCCACCAAGGCCGCGCTGGAGCGGTTGTCCCAGGGGCTCGCGGTGGAGGTGTGTCACCAGCGCATCGCTGTGAACGCGCTGTCCCCTCATCGTTCGATCTGGTCCGAGGGCGGCCACCACTTCCGGAGGATCGCCGGTGAACCGGCGTATCGCGGCTGGCGCATGAGCGGCGAAATCATCGGCGACGCCGCGGTGGTGATCTGCGCGCAGGAGCCCGGTGCGTTCACTGGCCACATCCTGTATGACGAGCTGGTGATGCGCCAGCAGGGCGGCCTCTCTGAGGACGAGATCCAACAGCGCTACCCCGTGGTGGCGTAGCGTGTATATCCGCAGGTAGCGAAGCACACTGGAGGAACATCGACCATGGCAAACCGGCTGGAAGGCAAAGTAGCGATTGTTACCGGTGGTGGTCGCGGCATTGGCCGTGGCGAAGCGCTGCTGCTGGCCCAGGAAGGGGCGGCGGTGGTGGTGAACGACTTCGGCGGCAGTGTCGACGGCACCGGCGCCTCGCAGAGCCCGGCCGATGAGGTCGTCGAAGCGATCCGCGCTGCCGGTGGCCGCGCCATCGCCAACTACGATGACGTCTCCACGATGGCGGCCGGCGAGAACATGGTCCGCGCCGCGCTGGATACCTTCGGCCGGCTGGATATCCTCGTCAACAACGCCGGTATCCTGCGCGACCGCATGGTGTTCAACATGTCCGAGGAGGAGTGGGACATCGTCATCGCGGTTCACCTCAAGGGCCACTTCACGACGATCAAGGCGGCCGGTCAAGTATTCCGGCAGCAGCGCTCCGGCCGGATCATCAACACCGGCTCGTCGTCGGGCCTTGGCAATATGGGCCAGGCCAACTACGCCGCGGCCAAGGAAGGCATCGTCGGCCTGACGCGCACCGTGGCGCGGGATCTGGGCCGCTATGGCGTCACCTGCAACGCCCTGCGCCCGGGGGCGGCCACCCGCCTGACGATCAGCCCGGAGATGGAGGAGGCCCGCCGCCGGTCGGAGGCGGCCGGTATCCGCCGGGCCGGCGGGCTCGGTTCGATGCCGCCGGAGGCGATCGCACCGCTCGTGGTGTATCTGAGCACCGATGAGGCGCAGAACATCAACGGCCGCGACTTCATGGTGAGCAGCAACCGTATCGGCCTGTACACCATCCCGACGGTCGAGCGCACGATCTACGCCTCCGGCCCGATCTGGACGGTGGATGACCTGGCCGCGGTATTCCAGAGCTCGCTGGGTGCGGGCCTGGTCAACGAGTTCGCTCCGAAGCCGGCGCCGGCCACGGCGTAACCGGCACGCCGGCCGCCTGCTGAGCGGGAAAGCCCGCGTGCGGGCGGCCGGCGCAGAGCCATCCCTTACCGCATCCCGAGAGAGGAGCCCGACCCGCGTGAGCGCACCACGAGGCAAACCCCTGCCCCAGCCGACGCCTGAGACGGCGCCATACTGGGAAGGTTGTAAGGCGCACGAGCTGCGCCTGCAATTCTGCAATGATTGTCAGGCGTTCTTCTTCTACCCGCGCATCTTCTGCCCGCGCTGTCTGTCTGAGAATGTTGAGTGGAAGCCGGTGTCGGGCAAGGGCACCCTCCACACCTACGTGATCAGTGCCCGTCCGGCGCCCGGTTTCGAGAACGATGTGCCGTACACCATCGCCATCGTCAAGCTGGATGAGGGGCCGCACCTGATGACCAACATCGTTGGTGTGGAACAGAAGCCCGAGAACCTGCCCGCCGGGCTGCCGGTTGAGGTGGTGTTCGAAGACGTCAGCGACACGATTTCCCTGCCGAAGTTCCAACCGGCCGGGGCGGGGAGGAACGCGTAAATGGCCTGGGACCTGCGTAAGAAAGTCGCAATCATTGGCGCTGCCGAGACTGATACCGTAGGCGCGATCCCCAACATCACCCAGCTCGGCCTGCACGGGCAGGCGGCCCGCAACGCCATCAAAGATGCCGGCATCGACAAGAGCCAGATTGACGGGCTGGCCTGCGCTGGTGAATCCGTCGTGGCGGTGGCAGACTACCTCGATATCCAGCCACGGTACGTGGACGGCACGTCGGTCGGTGGCTCGTCGTTCATGATCCACGTCGCCCATGCCGTGGCGGCGCTGGAGGCCGGCTACTGCAACTATGTGCTGATCACCCACGGCGAGAGCGGTCGCTCGCGCGTCGGCCGTGGCGGCTTTGGCGGCGGCGCGGCCACGCTCGGCGGCCAGTTTGAGGCGCCGTGGGGCATCCTCGGCCCGCCCAACACCTTCACGATCCCAATTGTGGCCCACATGACAAAGTACGGCACGACCGAGGAGCAGCTTGCATCGGTGGCGGTCGCTACCCGCCAGTGGGCGACGAAGAACCCGCGGGCCATGATGCGCGACCCGATCACGATTGAAGACGTGCTCAACTCGCGGCTGATCGCCTGGCCGGTTCACCTGCTGGAGTGCTGTTTGGTGACGGACGGCGGCGGCGCGCTGATCCTGACCACCGCCGACCGCGCGCGCGATTTTGCCAAGCCACCGATCTACATTCTCGGCACGGGCGAGGGCGCCGAGAACATGATGATCAGCACGATGCACGACTTCACCGAGTCGCTAGCCTTCAACCGCGCGGCCACCCGCGCCTTCCAGCAGGCAGGGATTGAGCGCAGCGATGTCGATCACCTGATGCTGTACGATGCCTTCGCGCATACACCGCTGTACGGGCTGGAGGCACTGGGCTTCGTGAAGCCGGGCGAAAGCGGCCCGTGGTTCGCAGCGATGAACTCAGCGCCGGGCGGCACGCTGCCGATCAACACCAATGGTGGCGGCCTGTCGTACACCCACACCGGTATGTACGGCATGTTTGCGCTGCAAGAGAGCGTGCGCCAGCTGCGTGGCGAAGCGGCGGCACAGGTGCCGGACGTCAAGATCAGTGTGGCGCACGGTCCGGCCGGCTTCTTCGCCGCCTCGGGCACCGTGATCATGACCAACCAGGCGTAACCGCCGGCACCGTCCACAAGCGCGGGCGGTGGGACCGAGCGCATACGTAGCGCCGGTCTCACCGCCCGCTGCCGGTCTTGGCCCAGAGGGCGATCTACCGCGACTCCTGCCAGGCCACCAGCCGGGCGAGGGTGGAAGCGGCGCGGTCCAATCCCGGGAAGAGGGCAATCCCTTCGCGGGCGCAGGCCTCGACGAAGGCGCTGGTCTGCTCCGTACCAGAGCCGGTGAGGGTGGGCCGCAGCGCGACCACCACCGGCTTGCTGGTCGCCTCCCGCCCGGCCACTACGCTGCGCACCAGGTTCTCGACGTAGCTGTTGTCGCCGCGGCCAAAGCCAAAGCTCGTGTGGAACAGCACCGAGTGGATGTTGTCCGGCTGGGATGCCAGTCGCACGGTGGTGGCGAACTGCTCCGGCTGGAAGATCGACATCATGTCCAGCGGGTTACGGATGCTGGTGCCGGCCACCGGTGTGAAGCGGCGCAGTTCTTCCTGGACCGTCTCCGGCAGCGGCGGCACCTCCAGACCGGCGGCGTCGATCATGTCGGCCGCCAGCACGCTCGTGCCGCCACCGGCGCCCACGACCGCTACGCCGCGCCCGGCCGGAGGAGTGAGATAGCGGAAGGCAACCGCTAAGTCCGCCAGCTCCTCCATTGACTCGACGCGCAGTGCCCCCATTTGGCGGCATAGAGCATCGAACACTTGTAGCGAGCCGGCCAGGCTGCCGGTGTGGGAGGCAGCGGCGCGCGCCCCGGCGCCGGTACGGCCGCCCTTGAGGATCACCACCGGCTTCTGCCGCGCTGCCTGGCGCAGCACCTCGACAAACCGGCGGCCGTCACGCACGCCCTCGATGTAGGCGAAGATCGCCTTGGTGGCCGGGTCGGCGGCGGCGTACTCCAGCAGGTGCGACTCGTTCAGGTCGGTGGCGTTGCCGTAGGAGAACACCTTGGAGAACCGCACGCCGCGCTCACTCGCCTGGCGGACGAACTCACCAGCGTTGGCGCCGCTCTGCGAGACCAGCGCAGTATCTCCCGGCTCCACCGGGAACCCCGGCATGAAGGCCAGGCCGGCGGTGGGAGCGTACAGCCCCATGCAGTTCGGCCCCAGCACACGGATGCCGGCCTCCTTGAGGCGGGACATCACCTGCTGCTCCAGCTGGGTGCGGTCGTCTTCGCCGGTCTCGCTGAAGCCGGCGGTGAAGAAGTGGATCATACGCACGCCTTTGGCGATGGCATCTTCCACTAGCTCCGGCACCGCCGGAGCGGGCACGCTGGAGATCAGGTAATCGACGTGGCCGGGGATGTCGCGCAGCGAGGGATAGCAGCGCAGCCCGGCGATCTCCTGTGCCTTGGGGTTCACGGGGTACAGCGGCCCGTCGAAACCCATCTCGCGGATTGAGTCCAGAAAGCCGACGCCGCCACCGGGGCCACCGCCGCCGCGCCGTGTGGATGAGGAGATACCGGCGATGGCGACACTGCGAGGGTGGAATAGTGGATCCAATTGGTCGAATAGCTGGCTCATCGGCGGACGGCTCCTTTGTTCAAGTCCGAAGTGGTGATCAGTCGCAGGCGGCGTGCCGGTCGCTCCCCGCGCGGGCAGGGCGTCCGATCGTGCAGGAAAGCAGCCCATTGGTGTGGCGGTAAGCAGGACACGTGGTGAGCGTTCTCAGTCTGGCGCTGCTGGTCTTGAGCAGGTCAGGCAGTTGCCAGAGCGATGGTACCACCGGCCCGGCTTATGCGCCGCTCGATGCAGCACGGCCCGCGCACCGGCCAGCACACCGGCTAAGCCATGGCATCCGGCCACTCGCGCGCCAGGTCCTGGCTCTGCGCGCCGGCTGGGATCTGCGCCACAACCGTGAGCCGGCGTGTGTCGATGCCGAACACCATCCCCGCGCTGTTCGACACCGCCCAGAACCGGCTGCCATCGGCCGAGAAGAAGCAGCCATGACCCATTGAGCGAACACCGGGCAGGATGATCTCGCCCGCTGGTTCCAGGCGCTGGATGTCGAAGACGCTGATCCGGGGGTCGCTGTGGTTGACCACCCACAAGCGGCCGCCATCCGGGCTGATGCGGGGATGTCCGGCGCCGGCGCGCGCCTCCAGGCGGTGCACCCATGTCAGCCGGCTGGTGTCCAGCACATGCACGCTGTGCCCGCCGCGTGGCCGGCCTGTGCCAGTATTGGCGATGAACAGCCGGTTTCCCGTGTGGTCGAAGGTCGCGTGATGCAGTTCAGCGGTCTCGGTGGGGGCCAGTGGAACCGGCAAGACAACCGGTGGCTGGCGGAGCGCCGCGCCCACTACGGCCACCATCGCCGCGCCATTGCCGCTGCACAGCGCGAAGACCCGGCCGCCCTGCCGGTCGGGATATACCATATGCGCGGCGGCGGGCAACGTCAGCACGCCGGTCACCGCACCATCCGTAGCGTCGATCCGGAGCAGGCGGGCGTGGTACCCGTCTTCGGCGTAGAAGCTGGCCCCGTCTGCCGCCCACACCGGGTGGGTACAGGCCGGGCCGTCGCCGGCGGGCGCCGGGGGCCCCGGCTCGGCCGGGGGAAACTGCGTCTCGTACAGGATGTCCCCCGTGATGGCATCAATGATCCAGGCGACCAACTTTCTGCGGCCGAGCACCGCCAGCCACCTGCCGTTGGGGGAGACCGCCGCTGCCATCGGATCGGAGCTGAGCGGCACGGTGCCGATCACCCGCCCGGCCTCGGTATCGACTACGGTGAGACTGGCGCCTCCCCGGTTGACGGTGTACAGCCGCCGGCCGTCCGGTGTCAGTGCCATCGCATGAGCGACCGGGCCAGCCGGTAGCCGGGCGATCACCTGTGGGGTATCCAGATCCAGTATGGAGACGGCGGCGTCCGTCTCGCTCGTAACGTAGCCGCGTGCCATTGCCCGTCCTCGCGTGGTGGCTGAGGATCAGCGCGGCCTGGTCAGGCGGGCACGGGCGATGGCTTCACCCGTGGTTGGCTGATCCTCGATCAGCACTTCCAGGTGATCCACCCACTTGACGCCGTAGTAGCACTCGCGGGCCGGTGCGATCAGCCGCAGTGGTCCGCCGTGGGCGCGGGTCAGCGGCGCGTCATCCAGGCGGTAGGCCAGCAGGCCCGTTGCCTGCGCCTCCTCCAGTGGCAGCGTGATCGAGAAACCGCCGGCCGCAACCCGCAGCCAGCGCGCGCCCGCCGCCGGTGACGCCAGCGACAGCACCGTCTGTACCGGCACCCCTTCCCAGCGCAGGTCCTCCACCTTCCACCCTTCGAGGCAGGCGAAGTCATCGATCCGCTGGGCAGGCGTCAGCGATGTGATGTCCTCCGCGGTCAGGCTGAGTGGCTGCGCGACGCATCCGCCTACCACCAGCCTCCACGCGCTTGGCTCGGGCAATCCGTCGGGGACGGGGTGGACCGGTAGCGATGGGATGGACTGCGGCGTGTTCATGTCGCTCGGCTCCTCAGGGTGACCGGTGGGTGGACTGCAGGCTAGTCGGGCAGCTCAACCGTGAGGTAAGCGATGGTGACATCTTCCTCAAGCTGATTGTCGAGGTGGATCTCTAGATCCAGCAAGCGCTGGCACTCCTGCTCGTGCTTTCGGCTGACCCAGCCGCGGGAAATGATCGTGTCTCCCAGGCAGTTCGGACCGCGCATGGTGAAGCGCAGCCGTCGCAGGAAGGCCTCGGGACCGGCCCAGTCGGTAGCGATGCGGCCAAACAGCGCTTCGTAGAACATCGTGTTGACGAAGATATCGCGGGCGCCGTTGCGCTTGGCGAACTCGCGGTCGTGATGGATGGGATAGAGATCGCGCGTGCCTGCGACGTCGATCATCAAGGTGCGCAGCGTGATCGGGAAGGTCACTGACCCAAGCGGATCGCCCTCGCTGACGGCATCCCACCGGCGTGTGGTGAAGCGATCGATGGTCATGACGCCTCCTGTTCCGGCCGGTAGCGGAGCAGCACCATGGTCGAGCGGCCCACCAGCCGGTCGCCGTGCTCGGTGCGGTACTCGGTGATGCTGGTGATGAACACGCCCCGGCCCACGCGTACCCGCTTCTCGCCGGAAACATGGGTGGTCATGCTGCGCATCTTCAGCCGTCCGTCTCCGGGGCCAAAGGGCGCGAGGTACTCCACCTCCTGGCCCGCGACGGTGTTGACGGTGTAGCCGAATTGGTCGCAGATGGCGTGGACACTGCCCGGCTCGGCCGGCGGGGCGCCGGCGTTCAGCGCGGCCGCAGCGCTCGCCAGCTTGTCCTGGAGGTAGGCTGGTGTCCACCACGCACCGAACGTCATGGCAAACAGCGACTGGGGAGGTGCAATCACCCGGCCAAACCGGCTCGACCGGGCGAACTGCTCGTCCCAGTACACAGGGTTGCCGTCTTCGGCGACCTCGCAAAACCTCCGGATCGCCGTCTCGGTAACTTCGTCGCGGGTGAGCCGGTATGGCCCCCAGCGATGAAGGTGCGGCGCGCATTGCTCCTGGAACGTGGCGACGGCTCGTGCTTTGTCCTGTGCCATCGTTGCCTCCATGGCTCGCTCAGCCCGCGGGCCCGGAGCCGGCCGGCAGCTACATCCCGGTGAAGTCCGCCGGACGCCGTTCGCGGAACGCTGTCACCGCCTCACGGTTGGCCGGGCCACCGCTGAGCCGGCCCAGCGCTGCGTTTTCGCGCTCGTTGGCCCGGTGCATCGCGTCGCGGTGTGGCGCGAGCAACAGCGCCTTGGTCTCCAGCAACGATGCCTCCGGCAGCTTGGCCAGCCCGCGCGCCCAATCCATCACACGCTCCAGGAAGCCATCGTCTGGGAAGACATCCAGCACCAGCCGGTCAGCCTTGCACTGTTCGGCAGACCACCACTCCGCCCCCAATAGGAAGCGCGCCGCTGCCTGCGGTCCCATAATGCGCGGGAACGTGTAGGTGCTTGCTCCTTCGGCGGTGAGTCCCAGCGCTGAGAACGGGCAGCGCAGCCGGGCACTCTCAGCCATGAAGGCGACATCGGCCAGACCGACGACCGTCGCGCCCCAGCCGGCACCTACCCCGTTGATCGCGAGGATCAACGGTTTCGGAAAGTCGATCACCACATCAACCAACCCGCGGAAGCCGTACCGGTACGTCCGTTCCGGTAGCGGCCGTCCGCTGAGATCGGCCCCGGCCGAGAAGGCGCGCCCGGCGCCGGTGAGCACCACCACCTTGGTGTCGCGGTCGTCCTGTGCCTCGATCATTCGCTCGGCCATCAGCTCGAACTGGTCGGTGTTGAAGGCATTGAGCACATCCCGGCGGTCCAGCGTGAGCAGCCGGACGCCGTCAACAAGGTCAGACTGAATCATGGCGGGCTCCTGTCACCGCACCCTGCCTGCGCTCGCGGCAGGCGCGGATCATTTGGCGTAAGCATAGCGGGCAGCCACCACAGTCACGACTGTGCCGGCATCCGCCGCCGTGGCGCCCTCAAGCTCAACGCTACCGCGGCGCGGGCTTGCGACACGCCCGGCTTCTGCGCGACGGTGGCAGGCAGAGCGGTAGGGCGCACGGCGGCGGGCGCCATTGCAGGAGCAGGCAGGCAAGATGACCGGGGTACCTGAGTTCGGGCTTGATACGTTCGGGGATGTGACCGTTGATGGCGGAGATCAGCGGCTGCATCAGGCCCAGGTGCTGCGCAACGTTGTGGCAGAAGCCGTGCTGGCGGATGAGCTGGGTATCGACGTGTTTGGTGTGGGAGAGCATCATCGCCCTGACTTCGCCGTTTCGGCGCCGGAGGTGGTGCTGGCTGCGATTGCCGGGCAGACCCGACGCATCCGCCTGGCCTCGGCCGTCACCGTGCTGAGTTCGGATGACCCGGTGCGCGTGTACGAGCGCTTTGCCACGCTGGACGGGCTGTCCGGCGGCCGGGCGGAGGCGATCCTGGGTCGGGGTTCCTTCACCGAATCGTTTCCCCTATTTGGCTACGACCTGGCTCAATATGAGCTTCTGTTTGAGGAGAAGCTGGCGCTGTTCCTGGAGCTGCGCAAGGAGGCCGCAGTGACGTGGACAGGCCGCACGCGCGCGTCGCTGAGCGCGCAGCACGTCTATCCCTCTACCGAATCAGGAAAGCTGGCTACCTGGATCGCTGTCGGTGGCAGCCCTGCCTCAGTGGTACGGGCAGCGCGTTCTGGTTTGCCGCTGATGCTGGCAATCATTGGCGGGATGCCGCTACGTTTCGCGCCACTGGTGCAGCTCTATCACCGCAGTCTGCGCGAGCACGGACAGCCGCTGCTACCCATGGGTGTTCACTCCCCCGGGTTTATCGCCGCCACGGATCAGCAGGCGCTGGATGAGGCGTGGCCGCACTACGCCGCTATGCACAACCGCATCGGCCGGGAGCGTGGTTGGGGAGCGCTGACGCGGGCCCAATACGATGCGCTCGCCGGCCCGGATGGCGCGCTGTTCATCGGCGCCCCGGCCACGGTTGCCGCCAAGATCGCGCGGGTCGTGCGCGGGCTGGGGCTGGCGCGGTTCACGCTCAAATACAGCCTAGGAACGCTACCGCACGAGCGGCTGATGGACTGCATCCGGCTGTATGCCACGGAGGTTGTCCCCGCCGTGCGGTCAGTGCTGGACGGCGGGGTCAGTCCAACGTGACGGTGCCGTCGACAGCGACACAGGGACGAACGCGGCACGGTTGGCTGCTAGCGCACCAAGGACGATGCCAGCGAGGACCGGCGTATTGCCGGCGCCTCGCTGTCGGTAGCCGCTCCTGGCTGGATGCCAAAGGCAGGCGTCCGATCTTCCATCGGCGCCGCACGGCCGCACGGAGAGGTTTACACCTTGTGCGCCTTGGCAATGGCCATGCCAGCGAAGGTGCCAATGACATATCCGGCAAACAGGCCCATCGTCAGGCCCACGCCCCAACCGATGATGCCACCACCAGCGGCACCGGCGGCGCCACCAGCTGCCGCGCCGGCGGTCCCACCCTGCGCAGCACCGACCCCCCAACCGGTGACGCCGGCACCGGTGGTCATGCCCGCCTGGGTCATCGGGCTCATGCCGTCAGTCATGCCGGCCGGCCGGTCGTGGGTGCTACCTGGTCGCTCCTGGGTCGCGGTGCGATCATTCATGCCCTTCAACTCCTGCATTCGCCTATCGTCGGGGTTCTGCCTCACGGCCAGGCGGCCGCACGGCCTCATCAGCGTATGGACCGGTGGCAAGAAACCGTCTCCCTCGTGCAGGGCGTTTGCGTGGTTCCCCTGTAGCGCGTGCGGGGTAGGCGCGGTGCTACGGCCGTGGCGTGACCGGCGGCGCGTGATGCGGCGGGCCGCTGTCGGTGCAGGCCGGCATCGTTGGGTGGGTTCAGAGCGCGCGGAAGCTGCGGCGGCCGTCCAGCCGCACGATGTGGCCCCAGCCGGGGTGCGTCCAGTGGCCGGCCAGCACGAGGCGGCGCTCTTCGGCAGCGATGTCAAACAGGCGATCGCGACTGGCTGCGGCCTGTGCCGGATCCCAATCGAGCGGTGTCACCCAGTCGGGGTGGGTGACGTGAAAGGGATGATGGCTGGCGTCACCGATGATCATTCCCCGTTCACCCGCGTCGGAAATGCCGACCGCGACATGGCCGGGTGTGTGGCCCGGTGCGGAGATGAAGACGAGATGCGGGCCGAGCGTCTCCTCGCCTTGGGTGAAGTGGATGCGGCCGGTATGCCGTAGCGGCTCGATACACTCGCGGAGGGCTGCGTTGCGCGGTTCCGCCAGCATCTCGGGCGCGGTCCAGAAATCCCACTCGGCCTGCTGGATCACGAATCGCGCTTTGGGGAAGAAGATTTCGGTTCGGCCGTCGCCGGCGTCATAGGTGTTCCAGCCAATGTGATCGGTGTGCAAGTGCGTGTGCACGACGGTATCGATTTCGTCCGGGCCGACGCCGGCCTCGCGCAGCGCCGCGTCGAGGTGACCGGCGGGGAAGCCCGGCCGGCGGCGCGGCCCGATACCGGTGTCAACCAGGATGAGCGAGCCGGCCGAGCGGATTAGATAGCAGGTGACGGCGCCGGTGCACAGGCCGCGGCTGTCGAGGGAGTCGCGGAACTCCGCGGCCATCTCGTTCGCGTGGTCCGGTGTCAGTACCTTCGGGTTCTGCAGGAACGGCGCGTCGAGCAACGCGATGATCGCTACCGATCCGATTGACACCTGGTGCATTCTGCCCGCCTGGTTCCCCTCCGCCGGAGCGGATGACCAACCGTCACCCACCGGGTATCAGGAACCGCGGCCGGTTCGCCGCAGCCGGCACCGTGCGATGGCGGGCACGCCGGCCGCGCCCAGTATACCCCGCGCGGCCATCGACCGTGCCTGCGGCAGCTCGATGGATCGAGCGATGGTGAGATGTCACGGATCAGACGCGGGCCGGCGTGTGGGGCATATGCGCGAGATCTGGGTGTCGGGTGGGGAACTCCTGGCTGAGACGGTAGGAGCCGGCAAGGTACTTGGGGTAGTTCTTGCGCAGATGATAGCTGAGCCGGCCGTCCAGCTCATTGAAGATCATCTGGATGGAGGCGTACAGCCCTTGCGGATTACGACGCAGCCGGGAACGGTCCAGGCTGCGCAGCAGGTCGTCGGCTGCTGCCTCCGCTTCCATACCCTTCGCGTGCCGGCGCTTCGCCTCGCCCATCAGCCAGTGGCAGTGCTCCAACTGGTCGCGGACGTCTGCCAGGTCCATCACCGGGCCGTGTCCGGCGACGTATGCCCGAGCCTGCCAGGTGACGGCCTCCTCCAGTACGGCGATGACGTTCGCCAGTCCTGGGTACTGGAGGCTCTGATACGTGTCTGCGCCGGTGATATCGCCGAAGTGGACGATCCCGGCGTCCGGCAAATACACCACGGTGTCGCTGGCGGTGTGACAGGGTCCGGCTTCTATCAACTGAACGCGCTGGCGGCCGAAGGTGAACTCGGTGCGGCCGTTGTAGTTCTCGGTCGGGACGACCGGCTCCAGCCCGGAGAAGTCGAAGAAGTTGCCAAGATTGCGGTCCATCGCCCGCTTGGCGTCGCCGGTGAGCGATGCGATCTGGCCGAGCCACGCCTTCGGTGGCAGGTTGGCCATGTAATCCTCGACCGTCTCCGTGCAGATGATCCGGCTGTCGCGGAAGGCAGGCAGGCAGGCGCCGTGGACGTGGTCGACGTGCCAGTGGGTGAGGGCGAGCACATCCACGTGGCTCGCGGCCGGGTCGGCGGTGGTGAAGGCGTCCAGCATCCGCTGGGTCATGGGGATATCAGAGGTGGTGTCGATCAGCAGCGTTTCGCCATCGCTGACGATCAGCGCCATATTGTTGAAGCCCCAGCCGCCGACCTGGGTATAGGCGTAGGCGCGATCGCCGATCTGGCTGACATGGTTCGGCTTGTAGTTCTCCCAGTCTGCCATGGCGCTGTGTCCTTTCAGTCTGCGGTGGCGCGCTCCGGGAAGCCGGCGCGCCCGGCCGGGAGCTCCAGGTCATTGGCGATCAGGGTGCAGGCCAGCATCAGGTAGAAGCCGATCAAGGCCGTCAGGTCGGTCAGCGCCCGGTCGCCGAACGCTGCGCGCATCGCATCGAAGACAGGCTGCGAGACCCGGTGGTCGCGGACGATGGCGCGTGCAAAGTTCACGACGGCACGGTAGTGCGGTGGGAAACCCGCCACGTCGCGGCGATTGCCGATCGCTTCAACAAGGTCCGGAGGAATTCCCTCACGGACGGCGACGGGCGCATGGGCTGCCCAGATGAACGCACAATCGAACTCGCGGGCGGCTGTGATGATCGCCAGCTCGAAGATGTCCTGGGGAAGGTTCGCTTCGAAGCGTAGATAGGCGCCCAGGTTGGCGGCGTGGCGGGCCGCCTCCGGCGCGTGCATGAGGAGGGCGACCGGAGCAGTCACCGCGCCGCGATGTTGCATGATAGCGTCGAACACCGGCTGTGCCTGTGCCGGCACCGACTCGCGCGTGCTCAGGAGGGGGAGGCGTGGCATGGCTCGCTCGTCCCGGTGGCCCGGTTGCCGGCCACTTCAGACCCGGCAATGAGTGCGGGTCAACGCTATGCAGTATGCACACCGGTTGTCAATAACCAATACGGCATCCTGCGGGGCAACCCTGGCGGCGCGTTGTCCGCTGCCTGTCAGGGACGCTCTTGCGGCTCCGCAGGAGGTAGGAACTTCCCGATTTGCCCGCGATCATAGTACTCATACACGCGGGAGAGCATGCCGTCGCGGGTGTAGGCGATGAAGCAGACATCCATCTGCCCCACAAAGCCACTGGGGTAGGACACGTGTAACGTGTGCTGCTGGACAAAGCCGCCTTCGAACGTGTGGATGCGCCGGTTCTTGAAACGCTTCACCCGGCCGTCAGACATGCCGGCCTTGAGCATCGCCAGATTGGCCTGACGTGGCTGATACAGGCAATTACCGCTGTGCCAGATGATTGCCTCGGGCGCATAGCAGCGTTCCAGCGTCTCATAGTCATCCTGCTCAATCGCATCGAAGAAGCGATCGCACAGTGCCAGCAGCTCGGAGTCGCGACGCATCAGGCTGCTCCTAGCCGTCTTCGTGATAGCCGGGGCCGCGCCACTCAGGGAACTTGCTGGTGTCCATGTACTCGTCTATCCGCGTGATCAGGCCCTCCTTGCACAGGGCGACGAT
>CAUJGQ010000133.1 GCA_963170165.1 Chloroflexota bacterium
ACACCGCCGCCCCCGGCGTGCCGCTCTCCGTCAGCAGCCGCTCTGCATACGCCGTGAACATGCGCACTCCTCTGCCGGCCGCCGGTCTGCGGCCCGGCCGCTGCCACTGTAGCCGGTTGTGGCGCCCGGGTCAGCCGGGGCAGGGTCAGCCGGGGCGGGGTCTGCTTCGGGTGCGGGTGTGCGATGCTGGGGGAGACAACGCGAGAACGATGGGAGGACGGCGATGCCTGGGCGCCCCGCGGCGGTGGTGTGCTTCGATGGTGCGGTAGCAGGTGCCGTGAACCTGCGGGACCTGGGCGGCTATCCGGCCGCGGGCGGGCGGGTGCGTGCCGGGGTGGTGTACCGCTCGGGAATGATGCATCACATCTCCCCGCCCGGCCTGCGCTGGCTGCGCGAGCACGCCGGCATCCGCACCGTGCTGGACCTGCGCTCCGATGAGGAGCTGGCGCGCGATGGCGTCTCCCCCTTCGCCGCGGCGGGCATCGCGCACCAGCACACGCCGGTCTTCGCCCAGACGGACCAGACCGAGGAGGCACGGCGCGAGCAGTGGCGGCAGATGCGCGACGGCGTGTACGACTGGACCTCCTCCTACCAGCGCATGGCCGAGCAGGGCGGCGCCGCCTTCGCCCGGCTGTTCGCCGTGCTGGCCGCGGGCGAGCAAGCGCCGCTGGTGTTCCACTGCACCGCCGGGCGCGACCGCACCGGCGTGGCCGCCGCCCTCCTCCTGGGGGCGCTCGGGGTGGATACGGCGACCATCGCCCATGACTACCACCTCACCGGCGGCCTGCTCCAGCCCCACGCCGCCCGTTTCCTGCGCCCCGGCGCCCAGGGGGAGATGACCGAAGCGCAGATGGCCCGCGTGCTCGCCACCTCCGAGCAGGCCATGACCGCCTTCCTCGCCTGGCTGGCCGGCCGCTACGGCGGTATCGATGGCTACCTCTACCACATCGGCGTGACGCCGCACGTGCTGGCGGCCGTACGCGCCAGCCTGGTCGATGCTTGAGCGCACATAGCCCGCCCGGCTATGCCGCCTCGGTGGGCGGCAATGTGGATAACTGGGCCGCATCGGTGGATAACTCCCGGTAAATGGGGATAAGTCGGGCGCCGGGGAACGGGGCACGCCACACGGCCGGCGAGGCAGGGCGGGCCGCGCAGCACGCACCGCACGCCGTCCCCACCCCATCCCCAGCGGCTTGACCAGATCACGGCGGCCGGCCGTATGGCTCCCCGCTTTTCCACGTGATCCACACCCCTACCGCGATCACGATCGCTGTGGCACCGCTCCATCCTGGTTTCCGGTTCTCTCTCGGAAGGCCCCCCGCCCTGCGGGCATCGTCCGGTGGATGGTGGAAAGCGGGATATACTGGACATCGGGGATGGCATCGTTGTGATCGATCAAGCACGCATGTATGTTCGGGGCGGAAACGGCGGGCACGGCATCATCAGTTTCCGCCGGGAGAAGTTCGTGCCGCGCGGCGGGCCGGATGGCGGCGATGGCGGCCAGGGGGGCGCGGTCGTGCTGCTGGCCGACCCATCGGTCAGCACCCTGCAGGATATCCGCTACAAGCGCCGTTACCTCGCCAAAGACGGCGCGCACGGCGCCGGCGCCAAGATGCACGGCCGCTCGGCCAAGAACCTGGTGGTGCGGCTGCCGGCCGGCACGCAGGTCCGGCGGCTGAAGCCGGGCGCAGACCCAGAGACCGCCACCCCCGACGACTGGGAGCTGGTGGCCGACCTGCAATCCCCCGGCGATGCCTACGTTGCGGCACACGGCGGCATGGGCGGCAAGGGCAATGCCCGCTTCGTCTCCGCCACCAATCAGGCGCCCCGTATCGCCGAGAGCGGCCAGCGCGGGGAGGATGCCTATCTCTTGCTGGACCTCAAGCTGATCTCCGAGGCCGGCATCATCGGCGTGCCCTCCGCCGGCAAGTCCACCCTGATCGCCGCGGTCTCCGCCGCCCGGCCCAAAATCGCCGATTACCCCTTCACCACGCTGGAGCCGGTGTTGGGCGTGGTCGAGATCGGCTACGAGTCGTTTGTCATGGCGGATATCCCCGGATTGATCGAAGGGGCACACGCCGGCGTTGGGCTGGGCCATGACTTCTTGCGCCACGTCGAGCGGACGCGGCTGCTCGTCCACCTGCTGGACGGCTCGCGCGAGGACCCGATTGCCGACTACGAGACGATCAACCGCGAGCTGGCGCTGTTTAGCGCGGCGCTGGCCGCCAAGCCGCAGATCGTTGCCATCAACAAGATCGACCGGGAGGAGACGCAGGAGCAGCTGCCGGCGCTGCAGGCGGCGCTGGCCGCGCGCGGCATCACCCCGCTGCTGCTCTCCGCCGCCACGGGCGAAGGCACGCGCGCGCTGGTGCAGCGCATCTGGGCGGAGCTGCAGCGCATGGCGCGGGAGGCGCCCGCCCCGGTGGTGGCCGAGCCCGCCGCGCCGGTGCTGCGCCCGGAGGCCCGCCCGCGCGTCACCGTCGAGCGGGTGAACGGCGTGTACCACGTCCACGGCCGCAGCGCCACGGCCTGGGCCGAGATGCTGGACCTGGCCAGCCCGGAGCCCCGCGCCGAATTCTTCCGCCGCCTCAACCGCTATGGCATCGCCGCCGTCCTCCGCCGCGCCGGTGTCCAGCCCGGCGACCGCGTCCGCTTCGGCACGGTGGAGACGGCGTGGGAGGAGTAGGGGCGGCGCGGCCGGGCGGGGATGGGGGAACGATGAACACCGGCCTGCCAGGTGGGGAGCCCGGGGACGCCGCTGCGCATGCCGGGTCACGGCTCGGCATTATGGGCGGGACGTTTGACCCGCCGCACCTGGGGCATCTGATCCTGGCGGAGCAGGCGCGGACGGCGCTGGGGCTGGAGCGGGTGCTGTTTGTGCCCGCCGGGCAGCCGTGGCGCAAGGCCGGCCGCCACGTCAGCGCCGTCGCGCACCGCGTGGCGATGGTCCAGGCTGCCCTGGCGGGTGACCCGTACTTCGCCGTCTCGCTGGTGGAGAGCGAGCGCAGCGGTCCGTCGTACACCTACGAGACGCTGGCGGCGCTGCACGCCCAGTACGGCCCGGGTGCGGCGCTGCACTTCATCCTCGGTCAGGACGCGCTGGCCGACCTGCCCCACTGGGTCCAGCCCGGGCAGATCATCGCTCAGGCGCGGCTGGCGGTGGCCGTCCGGCCGGGCTGGACCCCGCCGCCACCGGAGACGCTGGAGCGCGCGGTCCCCGGGCTGTCCGCCGCCATCGATATCGTGCCGATGCCGCAGATCGACATCTCCTCCACAGACATCCGCCGCCGGGTGGCCGCCGGCGCCTCCATCCGCTTCTTCGTCCCCGAGCCCGTCCGCGCCTGCATCGCCGCGTACCGGCTATACGAAGGAACGGGGGATAGGGGCTAGGAACCAAGCTGCCGTTGCCTGTTGCCCGCTGCCCGTCTAGCATGACGGTCCATTGGGAGGTGCGCTGATGGCAGGCATCCGTGAGCTGGCCGAGCAGATCTGGGAAGGGGCAACGGATACCGCCGCCGTTCATCCCGTCCATCAGCGCTTCCCCGAGGGGGAGGAGATCGCGGATGGGGTGCTGTTCTACAAGGGCATCGCCTCCGCCAACACCGTCGATACCGGCGATGGGCTGGTGATGCTGGACACCGGCGCCGTCAACGACACCCGCCTGCTGCACGAGGCGGTACGCCGCTGGCGGCCGGACATCCCCTTGCGCGCGGCGGTGTTCTCGCATCACCATGTGGACCACATCTTCGGCCTGGGCCCGTTCGAGCAGGAGGCGGCCGCCCGCGGCTGGACGGCGCCGCTGGTCTACGCCCATGCAGACACACCGGCGGATTTCGACCGCTACAAGCAAACACTGGGCTGGAACACGGCGATCAACATCCGCCAGTTTGCCCTGCCGCCGGAGCGGTTCCGCTGGCAGTCGGCGTACCGCTATCCGGACGTGACATACCAGACGGCGCTGACGCTGCGCTACGGCGCCGTCAGCTTCGAGCTGCGTCATGCCCGCGGGGAGACCGACGACGCCACCTGGACGTGGATCCCCGAGCGCAGGATTCTGGCGCCGGGGGACCTGTTCATCTGGGCGGCGCCCAACGCCGGCAACCCGCAGAAGGTCCAGCGCTACGCCGGCGAGTGGGCGGCGGCGCTGCGGGAGATGGCGGCGCTGGGGGCGGAGCTGCTGATCCCCGGCCACGGCCTGCCCATCTTCGGCGCGGCGCGGGTGCGCGAGGCCTGCATCGATACCGCCGCCCTGCTTGAATCGCTGGAGGCGCAGGTGCTGGCGCTGATGAACACCGGCGCATCATTGGATCGCATCCTGCACGAGGTGGCCGCGCCCGCCGCCCTGCTGGACAAGCCCTACCTGCGGCCCGTGTACGATGACCCGCAGTTCATCGTGCGCAACATCTGGCGGCTGTACGGCGGCTGGCACGACGGCGAGCCAGACAACCTGCTGCCCGCCCCCCGCGCCGAGCAGGCACGCGCGTGGGTGGCGCTAGCCGGGGGGCTGGAGCCGGTGCTGAGCCGCGCCGCCGCCCTCCAGGCCGAGGGCAACCTGCGCCTGGCCTGCCACCTGCTGGAGTACGCCGTCATCGCCGAGCCGGGCAGCAAGGAGGCGCACGCGCTCCGGCGTGAGGTGTATGCCGCCCGCGCCGCCCTGCAGACCTCCAGCATGGCCCGCAACATCCTGGCCCATGCCGCCCTCTCCAGCGAGCACGGCCAGCGCGACCTGGCCGGCGGCTGGTGACGGCTGGCGCTGGGGGGCTGGGCCCGGCGGCTACTCCTTCGTCTTGCCCGGCGCTGCGTCTGCGTCCTCGGCGAAGAAGCGGCGGCGGAGCTCGCTGAGGGCAGCGCGGTCGCCTTCGGCGGCGCGGCGGCACAGCGGTAGGTCGTCGCTGCGCAGCTGGCGGGCGATATCGAGCGTGCGCTGTGCCAGGTACTCCTGGTCCTCCTCGGGCGGCCCGGCGGCCGTGGCAGCGCGGCGGGCGTCGCGCAGCCGGCCCGCCATGGTGGCGGCGAAGTACGGCCAGTCCTTGCCCCGTGCCGCCACTTCGCGAATGGTCTCCTCCAGCAGATGCGGGTATCCCTGGGCAGCAGCGGCAGCGGCCCACTCCACCAGCCGCCGCTGCTGCGCCGGAGCTGGCGCCCGGCCGGTTTCCCGTTGCCACAGCTGTGCCGGTTCGGCTGGCGGTTCGGTTGGCGGTTTACCTGGGGGTTTACCTGGGGGTTTGCCTGTCGCCACGATCATCCCCTCCCTGCTCGCCGGATCATCCCCCGGGTGATCAGGCGGACCAGGAGGGGCTGACGTGATGGACCGGGAGGGGCGGCGCCGGCGGCCACGGCCCCCCTGCTCGGACGGGCGGGGGGCCCCGGACCCAGACGGCGCCGGGGGCTCGCCCGCCGCGGCCCGCGGCAGGCCGGTATCCAGCCCCACGAACCAGTAGCGGTTGGCCGCGGTGCCGCCGTTGTCGTTCGTCCGCCGCTCCCGTACCAGCACGCCCTTGGCCAGCAGCGAGCGCAACACCGACCTGACCCGTCGCTCGCCCAGCAGCGCGGCGGCGGCGATGGTGGGCGCCGACGGCCAGGCGCCGCCCTGCCGGATGTTGTGGAAATCGGCCAGCACAAACAGCACCAGCTTCTCACTGCGGGTCAGCGCTTCACCGGTGCCCGGCGCCGCGCGTAGCTCTTTGACATAGGCTGTTGCTTCCCAGCTCATTCGCCCTCCTGGGGCTGCTCTGCCCGCTCGATCACAGAATATATGTTCTGCTACCACGGGCTGTCTACAGCGTGGTGGCACCGCGCAGGAGGATGGGACGGAGGATGGAGGACGGATGATGCGCCCAGCTGCCGGCGGCCGCGCATGCCAAACGTGCGAATGCGCTAGCATGGGCACCAGGACCCGGCGGGAGCCTGCCCGGCCGGGAGAGACAGGCGCCGCCCGCCGGGTGGCCGCGGGGTACGCATGAACATCCCAGCGCACGCATCTCTGGGCGAGACGCTGACCGGCCGGCAGAAGTGGCTGCTGCTGGCCAGCCTGATGACGGCGATGTTCATGGGCGCGATTGACCAATCAATCCTGGCCACAGCGGCGCCGCGGATCGTCGCCGGCCTGGGTAGCTTCGAGCTGCTGTCGTGGGTGTTCACCACCTACATGCTGACATCGACGGTCGTCGTGCCGCTGGTGGGGAAGCTGTCAGACATCTACGGGCGGCGGCGGTTTCTGCTGGGCGGCATCGCCCTGTTTGTCGCTGCTTCCGCCGGCTGCGGCGCCGCGCCCAACATGCCGGCGCTGATCGTCTTCCGCGGCATTCAGGGCGTGGGCGGCGGCATCGTCTTCTCCTCGGTGTTCGCCACCATCGGCGATATCTTCTCCCCGGCGGAGCGGGGCAAGTACATGGGGCTGTTCACCGGCACCTTCTCGCTGGCCTCGATCCTCGGCCCCACCATCGGTGGCCTGCTGACGGACACGGCCGGCTGGCGCTGGATCTTCTACATTAACGTGCCCATCGGCGCGGTGGCGCTGGCGGCGATCTGGGCCAACCTGCCGCTGCGCGTCAGCGGACGTGGTGCCCGCATCGATTACGCCGGCGCGCTGTACCTGTCCATCGCCACCACGAGCGGGCTGCTGGCGCTGGCCTGGTCCGGCGAGGCGAACGGCTGGACGGCGGGTATCACGCTGGCGCTGTTCGCGGCCTGCGCGGCCGGGGCGGCGCTGTTCATCCGCCAGGAGCGGCGCCACCCGGAGCCGATTCTGCCCTTTGGCCTGTTCCGCAACCGCGAGTTTCTGCTTGGCAACCTGATTGTGCTCACCACCGGCCTGGGGATGATGGGCGTGATGCCGTATGTGCCTGCCTTCTTGCAGGTGGCGCTGGACGCCTCTGCCACCGCCTCCGGGCTGATCACCACGCCGCAATCAGCGGGGATGCTGACCGCCTCTATCATCGGCGGGCAGGTGCTGTCGCGCACGGGCAAGTACAAGAAGATGACGGTGCTGGGCGCGCTGTTGATGCTGGCGGCGATGACGCTGATGCTGACGCTGACGGCGGACTCGCCGGCCTGGCATCTGAGCGCCTTCGTCGTGCTGCTGGGGCTGGGCGGCGGCATGACGATGCCGGTGATGTCGGTCGTCATTCAGAACGCGGTGTCGCAGCAGTTCCTGGGTGTGGCCACCAGCGCGCGGCAATTCTTCATGCAGATCGGCGGCGTGCTGGGGACGGCGGTGTTCGGCGTGTTGCTGGCCTCGTCGTTCCAGTCGGCGTTCCGCCAGGAGATCCCCGAGCAGACCCGGCAGGCCGTCCCGGCGGCGACGCTGGCACGGTTCGAAGACCCGACACTGGCGCTGGACGTGCGCGGCTACGCCCAGGTGCAGGCGGTGGTGCGGGCACAGCCGGAGGGGGAGGTGCACCTGACCGCCGCCCGCCGCGCCCAGCAGCTGGCGATGACCCGCGCCATTCACCGGCTGTTCATCATCGCCGCCGGGATGCTGAGCATCTCCGTGCTGCTTACCCTGCTGCTGGCCGAGCGCCCGCTGCGGCGCACCACCGGCCCCAGCGGCCCGCCGCCCCAGCCCGCCGAGCCCCAACCCGCCGCCCCGCCCGCGCTGACCCACTGAGCGCGTGACCAGGGCGGCGATGTGCCAAGCGTTCCTGCGCCTACCGCGGCCCGCCCCCGACCCGCGCCTTCTCGCATTGCTGGACGAACCTGGCGCACGTCACTATCGTTCCCGGTGCAGGCGTGCGTGGCGGTCCTGCAACCGTCCGGCTTGTCTGACCGCCACGCGGTGACCAGCTAGCACGCCAGCTGCGTCGCTGTAGTACCACAGGCATGCGCATGCCCTGTCTGGCCCGCCACCGCCTGTGCCTGCAGCGTGATGCGCTCAGCCACCCCACCCATGACCCCGGCCGGCATCGTGACACTCGATGACAGCGGATACGGCGCCGCCCAATCCGCGCTTTCCATCTGGGCGAGATGGGCAGCCAGTTGCGCCTGTGTCTCGATCACACGATGGTATTGGACTCGCTCCGCCACGCCGCCCAGGGCGTCCACTGCCTCTGTTCTGATGGTCTGGATTTCCTGCCCGCTCGTGGCCACCGCCGTCTCTGCGTTGCCAGACTGCTGGGCCCGCCCCATGACGGCTCCTGCCGTGACCACCGCCGCCACGGCGCATGCTGCGATGGCCCCCGTTGCCCATCGGATCCGCCCGCGTGGCCCCTGGCCGGTACTGGTGCGGGCGCCTGCTGTCTGCGCTTTCATGGCTCGCCTCCCCTGTCCGTGCGCTCTCGCTGAACGTGGGGTGACGGTAGCCGCGGGCGATGCCGCTGCCATGCGGGCGGCCACTCAATTGGCGCAGGCGGCCGCGGAACGGCGGATAGGGGGAAATTACCTAACGATGGAGGTTGGAGCCGGCATCGGTGGGCGCAACCAGGCCGTGGCGGTAGGCGAAAGTAGTCGCCTCCACCCGTCCGCGGGCGCCGATCTTGGCGTAGAGCCGGGCGAGGTGGTTCTCGACCGTGCGCACACTGAGGACGAGCGCCGCGGCGATCTCCTGGTTGGAGCGGCCCTCCGCCAGAAGCCGCAGCACCTCCAGCTCACGGGCGCTCAGCACGTCGGGGCCGCGCCGGCCCGCCACGGGCGGAAGGGCGGGTGTTCGCACCAGGGCGGCGTGTGCCAGCAGCAGCGCCTCATCCTCCGATAACGCACGGCCGGCCGCCCAGGCGGCATCCACCGCGTCGCGGCTGAGCGCGGCCCGGGCTGGGTCGATGCGCCGCGCGACTTCGGCGGCTTCGGGTGGCGACAGCGGCAGACCGGTCACCTCCCGGTAGCGCGACGCCGCTCCGGCCAGCGTCAGCGCCCTCCCGGCATCACCAAGACGCGCCACCAGTCCTGCGCAGCCTTCGAGCGCCGCCGCAATGCCGGTGCAATAGTGCAGCTCCTCTGCGAGGGCGAAGCCCTCCGCATAACGGGTGCGCGCCGCATCC
>CAUJGQ010000134.1 GCA_963170165.1 Chloroflexota bacterium
CGGCCCAACCTTCTTCACCTAATCGTGATTCAACGTGAGCCGCGATGCTGAATGAGAGATTCGTTCGGCCACGGAGCCGCGCCGTCGTCGATCCAAAGGCGATGTCGGCTCGCTGTGAAGCCGGAGCAAACGCGGTCAGGACACGCTCAATCACCAGAACGTCGGCAGTCACGCATGCCACACAGCGCTGCATGGCACTGAGAACATGCGACCGAGCGGCGGCGGGGGATCGCTCAGCCATGCGCTGCCTTGCGTGCCCACGCCGGCTCAATACCCTCCGGCCGTAACACGTCGAGACGGTAGGCCAGTTCCATCACACGCGGGTAGCGGTCGGGGTCGGGGTCATGGGAGTCGCCACGGTCCCACTTCTCGATGAACTCCTGACCGCTGATCTTGAGAAAGCGGCGGACATCGCGCTCGAAGCGCTCCCACGCCTCCTCAAGCGTTAGCTCGCGGATCTGCACGTCCTCTTCGTCGCCCTGCTCGTGGGGCGTGCGCGCCGTCGCCATCGCTGCACCTCCGCCCCTCCATTCTGGCACAACGCGACAAGCCCCCTGTCCCGTGGGGGAGCAGGGGGCGTTGCTGCTTGTTGGGGTTACAGCGCGCTCTAGCCCTTGAGCTTCTTGACCTCGTCGATCAGGGCGGGCAGGGCGTTCTTGTAGTCGTCGATGATGGCGTAGCGCGCATTCTTGACCATCGTCGAATCCGGGTCCTTGTTGATGGCGACGATGTTCTTGGAGTTAGCCATGCCTGCCCAGTGCTGGCTGGCGCCGGAAATGGCAACGGCGATGTACAGGTCTGGCGAGACGGTCTTGCCCGTCAGGCCGATCTGCTGCGACGGCGGGTACCAGCCCAGGTCGCAGGCGGCGCGGCTGGCGCCCACGGCGCCGCCCATCACATTCGCCAGGTCCTCCAGCGGCTTGAAGCCTTCGGGGCCACCAAGACCGCGACCGCCGGCCACCACCACCGGTGCATCCTCCAGGCGGATACCCTCGGCCTGCGCCGTCTCACGCGAGACGAGCTTCTGCTTGACCGCCCCGGCGTCGATGCCGGACTCCATCGGGATCGTATCGCCGGCGCGGCCTGTATCGGCGGGCAGCGGGTCGAAGCTCTTGCTGCGGATCGTCGCGATCTGCAGCGGCGTATTCACGGCCAGCACCGCGCGGGCGTTGCCGCCGTAGCAGGGGCGGGTCCAGCTGACCTGGCCCCCGGAGATGGAGAACTCGGTGACATCCATCACCACACCGGCGCCCAGGCGGAAGGCGAGGCGCGGCGCCAGATCGCGGCCGTTGCTCGTTTGCCCGATGAGGACAATCGCCGGATCAGCCACGGAGATGGCCATCTCGGCAGCGGGGACGTACGTATCGGTCAGGTACTCGTCCAGTTGCGCTTCGGCAAATGTGTAGACCAGGTCACCACCGGCAGCCACGGCCTCCGGGGCGAGCGTTTCGGCGTTTGAGCCAAAGATGGCGACGTTGACGATGCCACCCACTTCACCCACGATCCGTTGCCCGGCTGCGATCATCTCCGCCGTCAGCGGATTGAGCTTGCCGTCAGCGACCTCGGCAATAACCAGAACACCCTCGGCCATTGGTTCGCTCCCTTCGGTCGCGAACAGCGGTCAGCGCTCAGCGCACAGCCGTCAGCGGTCGTGCTGACGCGGGCAGGCTGAAGGCAGACAGCTGGTCGCTGACAGCTCTAAATCAGCTTCGCCTCGCGCAGCTTCTTGGCCAGGTTCGCGGCCTTCTCCTGCGCGGTCTCACCCTCGATAACTTCGACCTGCGACTCTTTAACCGGGATATACAGCTTCTCCAGCGTCAGGCGCGGGGCGATATCCGCGGCGGAGAGGCCAAGGTCGGCGAGGGTGTAGTTGGTCACCTGCTTGCGGCCGGCGGCCATGATCTGCCGCAGCTGCGGATAGCGGGGGTCGCCCAGCTCGTTGGAGACGGTGACCAGCGCCGGCGTGGGAATGGAGACGGTCTCGAAGCCATCGCCGAGCACGCGCTCCACCACGAGGTTGCCGTTCTGCGCGGTTACCGCCTTGGCGAAGGTCGCCTGCGTCATGCCCAGCTCTTCGGCCAGCCCCGGGCCGGTGACGCCCCAGTCCCAGTCCGCCGCCTGGCGGCCGGTGATCACGGCATCGACGCCGCCGATCTTGCGGATGGCGGCGGCCAGCACCTTCACCGTGACGAATGGGTCCACGACGTCGGTCAGCGCCGGGTCATCGATCAGCACGCCCTCATCGGCGCCCATCGCCAGCGCATGCTTGATCACGTCGCGCGCCGAAGCGGCGCCCATGCTGAGCACGGTGATATGCCCCTCACCCTGGGCATCCTTGATGCGCAGCGCCGCCTCAACGGCCTGCGTGTCAAACGGGCTAACAACCGGGGCGATGCCCTGCGCGGGCACGACCTTCTTGCCGGCCGCATCGATCTTGAACGCCGAGGCCGGGGTCTCCGGATCGGGCACCTGCTTGAGACAGACGACAAACTTCATAGGGCGTGATTCTCCTGACGCGGCCTGCACGCGCCGCGGCGTGCTCCGTTTAACATCCCCGACACATAGAATACCGCCACACACGCTACGCGCCAGTGGTGCGAGAAAATCGTCACGAACGGCTTCGGACTATCCCGGCAGCCGGTCGAGCGCCGCCACTTCGGCGGCATCGAGCGCACCGGCATAGATCCGAATGCGCGCCACCACGCCGGCCGAGTGCTCGTTGGGCACACCGTTGTCATCGCGGAAGAAGCTCAGCCGCCGCTCTGGACCGAGCACACCCTCGCCCGACGTGTCCGCGAAGGAGAACTGCGCCACACCGTCCACGTAGCCGATCAGCATGCCGCCTGCGTCCCGCGTCAGCGCCACCTGCACCCATACCCCTTCGGACACGGTCACGTGCTCGCCGGGAGTATGCGGATAGAACTGCAACTGCCCGTGATAGCTGTACAGACCGCTATCCGATGTGCCGTTCTTCACATCGACGATGCGCCGCCAGCTCGTGATGCGCTCGAACCGGAACAGCACGACGATCGTGTAAGCCTCGGCCGGCAACACGTCGGCCGGCAGTGCCACCGCCAGACCGCTGCCCTCGGCAAAAGCCAGCGTCCGCCGCTCCACGCCATCCGGCACGTCGACGACGAAATCCGCCGGACCGGTCAGCGCCAGCGCCGGCACACCGGGCGTGACGCTCTCTAAGCTGTCGCCAAACTGATAGTCGGCGATGAGCGTCGCGGCGGCGCGTGACGGCGGCGCCTGCGATCCCCACCACAGCACAACCCCCGCCAGCAGACACACCCGTAGCCAGTGCGGCATAGCGCCTCCTTCCCGAATCCCAGCGGCAGGCACCATATCACACCCGGCCAACGGACCTGGCAGTGAGCAACACCGAGCGGCAGGCCTTCGCCTCCACAAAGGCGGCAGCTTCGCCATCGGACAGCCGAAAGATTTGTGTTCTATCAATCGCTGACACGTGCTTATAGTGGATTGAGGAGTATCGCTCGGGGGCATCTGATGGTCGCTACCCTGGAACCGCCGGCACCCACCGCACCACAGCGCACAGCGGCGCCATCCGGTACGCACACCGTGGCGGGCTTCCTGCGCAGGAACCCGCTGTTCACCGGCGCCTTGCTCGGGCTGCTGGCCGGGCTGGCAGCGCGGTATGCCGCCGGACAGGAGCAGGTGGCAGACGGCGCCTGGCTGGCGGTGCTGCTGCTGGTGGGGCTGCCGCTGGTGGCGCGGACCCTGCGCGAGGTGGTGCATGGTCGCTTTCATGCCGATGTCATCGCCGCGCTGGCGGTGGCCGGCTCCATCGGCCTGGGCGAGTACCTGGCCGGCGCCGTGATCGTCGTCATGCAGACCTCCGGCGAGGCACTCGAGCGCTACGCCTTTGGCCGCGCGTCGGGCGCGCTGGATCAACTGATGGCGCGCGCCCCCCGGCTGGCGCACCGGCTGGTGAACGGCCAGATCGAGGATATCCCCGCCGCAGAGGTGCGCGCCGGCGACCAGCTGCTGATCAAGCCGGGCGAGCTGGTGCCGGTGGACGCCCGTGTGACGGCCGGCGCCTCCAGCGTGGATCAGTCGGCCCTCACCGGCGAGCCGGTGGTTGTGGATGTGCTACCGGGGGATAGCCTGCTCAGCGGCAGCGTCAACCAGCAGGGCGCACTGGAAGCCGAGGCAATGCGGGCCGCCGCGGATAGCCAGTACGAGCGCATCGTCACGCTGGTACGCGAGGCGCAGCGGGACCGGCCGCCGATTCAGCGGCTGGCGGACCGGGCGGCGGCGGTGTTCACGCCGGTGACATTGGTGATGTGCGCTGCCGGCTGGCTCGTCACCGGCGAGGCTACGACCGTGCTGTCAGTGCTAGTCGTGGCGACACCCTGCCCGCTGATTCTGGCGGTGCCAGTGGCCGTCTTCGCCGGCATCAACCGCGCTGCCAAGCATCACGCCATCGTCAAGCATGGCGCCGCCATCGAGCAGATCGGCCGGGCCCGCGCGGTGCTGTTCGACAAGACCGGCACCCTTACCCTGGGCAACCCCGAGGTGACAAGCGTGACGGCGCTGGAGGGCTACCACGCGCGGACGGTGCTACGCCTGGCCGCGGCGGTCGAGCAGCTCTCCTCCCACCAGCTCGGCCGGGCGCTGGCGGTGCACGGGCTGGAGCAGCTGGGGCCGCTGCCGGTGCCGGAGGACTTCGAGGAGATGACCGGCAGCGGCGTGCAGGGAACGGTAGACGGCCACCGCGTCACGGTGGGCGCCCCCCGCCGGGTGCTGGACGCAGCCCAGCGCTCCCGGCTGGAGCCGCATCTCGACGGCAACGCCGTCTCCGGCACCGTCCCGGCGGTGATCGTGATTGACGGCGAACCCGCCGGAATCGTGCGCTTCTCCGACCGGCTGCGGCCCGGTGTGCCGGCGATGACGGCGGAGCTGCACCGGCTGGGGGTGGAGCGGCTGGTGATGCTCACCGGGGACTCGTTCCCGGCGGCCACAGCCATCGCCACCGAAGCCGGCATTGAGGACGTGCGCGCCGAACTGCTGCCGCCGGACAAAGTGGCCGCCGTCCGCGAGATGAAGGAGCGCTACGACTACGTGATCATGGCCGGCGACGGCACCAACGATGCTCCGGCGCTGGCCACCGCGACCGTCGGTGTGGCAATGGGCGCGCGTGGCACGGGGATCAGCGCTGAGGCAGCGGATGTGGTGTTGCTCAAAGACGACATCACGACGCTGGTGGACGTGATGCGGGCCGGCCGCCGCATGCGCCGCATCGCCCTGCAGAGCGCCGGGCTGGGTATCGGCCTGAGCAGCGCCCTGATGGTCATTGCCGTCTTCGGCCTGATCCCCCCCACCACCGGCGCCCTGCTCCAGGAAGTGATCGATATCACCGTCGTGCTCAACGCCCTGCGGGCACGCGGCGGGGCGTGATTCCGGTATCTGGGTAGTGCGCACGCCGCGTTTCGTCGGGCCGCCTCGGCACGATCGAATCGTGAGGGCGTGCCATTGACCGCCAGGCTGCCTCTACAGGGTGAAACACCGCCGCGCCGGATGCCGGATGGCGCTCCCGCGCACGCCCGCTTGGTCGCAGGGCGGCGGCGGGATACGCTGAACGGCAGACGGCGGTCGGATCCGCGGCCCGCGCATCGCCCGCCGGCAGACGCGGCGGACAGGGGGAGCCGGGACTATGGGGTTGCTGGACGGCAAGACGGTGCTGGTGCTGGGGGTAGCGAACAAGTTCAGCATTGGCTGGCCGGTGGCGCAGGCGCTGCACCGCGAGGGAGCGCGGCTGGTGCTCTCCTACCAGGGCGACCGGGTGGAACGGGGCGTGCGCCAGCTTGCCGCCACGTTACCAGAGACGCTGGTCTACTCCTGCGACGTGGGCGATGACGGCCAGATCGATGCGCTGTTCGCTGCGATTGCCAAAGACGCGGGCGGCATCGACGCCGTGGTGCACAGCATCGCCTACGCCCCCACCGAGGCGCTGGACGGCCGCTACGTGGACACCGAGCGTGAGGCCTTCCGCGTGACGCTGGAGGTGTCCGCGTACTCGTTCACCGCGGTACTGAAGCGGGCCGCGCCGGTGATGGCGGCCCGCGGCGGCGGCGCGGCGGTGACGTTGACGTACCTGGGCGGCGAGCGAGTGGTGCCGCACTACAACGTCATGGGCGTTGCCAAGGCGGCGCTGGAGATGAGCGTCCGCTACCTGGCGGCGGATCTGGGCGAGGACAACATCCGCGTCAACGCCATCTCCGCCGGGCCGATCAGCACCGCCTCGGCCCGCGCCATCAAGGGCTTCCTGGAGATGGTCCACCACGTCGGAGGTAGCGCTCCCCTACGCCGAGGTATCACCCAGGCCGAAGTGGCTGACACGGCCGTCTACCTTCTCTCGGACCTCGCCCGCGCCGTCACCGGGGAAACACTGCACGTCGATGCGGGCTACCACGTGATGGGAGTGGTGTGAGGGTAAGAAGGCAGCCGGAATTCGGCAGCCGGGAATGGAGAGCAGGGCGTCAGGCTGGAGAGCTACTTGCTGCCTGCGCCCTGTTTCCTCCATACCACTGTCTACCGACGTGCCTGATTCCGATTGCCCATTACCCCGGTCCCCGACTGCCGGCTGCCTACCTGACGGTTGCCCCCCGACCACCGGCTGCCGGCCTGCCCAATTCCCCGCCCCCAAGCAGTTCGTAGTCCTCCGGGTTGGGCACGCGGGTCTGCTGCCAGTAGTCGAACAGGTTGAACGGCCAGTTCTGGGCGCTGCGACCCCGCGCGTTGCGGTACCAGCTGGGCACGGAGGCGACACCCCACACGCGTTTGCGGTTGGCGGCGTCGATGCGCTCGTTGTAGGCGTCATGCACATCACGGCGGACGTCCAGCGCGGCGTGGCCGCCCTCCAGCAGCAGCCGCAGGCAGCCAAGGATGTACTGTGTTTCGCACTCTGAGAAGTAGATGATGCTGCCGTTGACGACGATGTTGGTGTTGGGGCCGTACATCAGGAACAGGTTGGGGAAGCCCGGCACGGTTATACCCATGTACGCGCGGGCGTCGCCGTCCCAGGCGGCGTCCAGCACGGCGCCGTTCCGGCCCTGTACCGTCATCGGCGTGAGGAAGCGTGAGGCCTGGAAGCCGGTGCCGTAGATGATCACATCCGCCGGGTACTCCGTGCCGTCCTGCGCGCGCACGCCCGTCTCGGTAATCGCGGCGATGCCGTCAGTGACGAGGCGCACGTTGTCACGCTTGAGCGTGCGCGCCCAGATACCGTTGTCCAGCACCAGCCGCTTGGAGGCGGGGGCATACGCAGGCAGTACCTTCTCCAGCAGGTCGGGACGGTCGCTGAACTGCGCCTGCAGGTAGCCCGTGAGCAACCGGCGCAAGGCATCGTTCTCGCGGCCGACGGCGCGCTCCTGGCCGTCCCAATCGTCATCTACCGTTGCGGCGGGCAGCAGTCCCTCAGTGGTCGTCCAGAACAGCCAAAAGCGGTACCAATGGCTGTAGAAGGGGATGTGCCGGAACACCCAGCGCAGCCCTTCTGGCACGTCGTCGTAGTAATGGGGCACCGGCACCAGCCACGGCGGCGTGCGCTGGAAGACGGTCATCTCCGCCACCTGCTCGGCGATGGCAGGGATGAACTGCGCCGCGCTCGCCCCGGTGCCGATTACCGCCACCCGCTTGCCGGTGAGATCGACCGTGTGGTCCCAGCGCGCCGAGTGAAAGGCAGGACCGGTGAAACGCTCGGCGCCGGCGATCGGCGGAATCAGCGGCCGGTTGAGCTGGCCGACAGCGCTGATGACGGCGTTCGCCTCCAGCGTCTCCTCACCACCGTCCGCAGTCCGCAGGCGCAGCCGCCACCATAGGCGATCCTCGTCCCACGCAGCAGACAGCACTTCGGTCTGAAAGCGGATGTACGGGCGCAGGTTGTGTTCGTCCGCCACCTCGCGGAAGTAGTCCAGCAGCAGCCCCTGGGGGGAGAAGTGCGACGGCCAATCCGTGCGCTGAGCGAAGGAGTAGCTGTAGAAAGCGTTGGAGACGTCCACCCGCGCGCCGGGGTACTGGTTCTCGAACCAGGTGCCACCCACGTCAGCGTTCTTCTCGATGATCGTAAAGGGCACACCAGCCTGCTTGAGCCGGATGGCGGCGAGAATGCCAGACATGCCCGCGCCGATGACGGCAACCGAGAAGGGCGTCGCCGGGTCCTTCCGCCACGAGGGAGCGCGCGGGTCCTGGTCGAGCGGGTCCAGCTCCTCCAGCAGCAGGGGGATATAGTCCTCGGAGGCGGGGGAGCCGGTCATCCACTGGATCACTGCCCGCACGATGTCCTCGACCGGTGGTGGCGCAGCGGTGGGGCCGTGGTCGCGCAGGCGGGTGATGGCGGTGAAGGCCAGCGCGCGGGCGGCCGCCTGCTGCTCACGGCTCATGCCCGCCTGGGGCACGCGCGGCGCCATCTCCGCCGGGCGCAGATCCTCGCGCAGCAGCGTCAGGTCACCGGTGGCGTGCGCCAGCGCCGGGAGCAGCGCCGGTAGGAAGGCCTCCTCCAGTGCGGCGCGGATGACGGTGTCGTCACGGTCGATGGGCAGTGTGGAGCGGGATAGGGCCATGGTCCTTCCTCCCTCTGATGGCCGGCCGCGGCGCTCGCGCAGCCGGCCGCCGCCAATCCCCTGGCCGGACCAGCTTAGCGCGTTTACGGGGACGTGTGCGGGGTTCACGGCGCGGTGACCCGCTCCGACCAGATATACTAACGGCACCGCCAAGCACACACGGGAGCAACGGATGACCGCGGACGACCTCGGCCTGGAGCCGTTTGAGAGCGACCCGCAACT
>CAUJGQ010000135.1 GCA_963170165.1 Chloroflexota bacterium
GACGGTGTCCACCGCGTCATCGAGGCTGAGCAGAAACCGGGTCATCGCCTCGGTGGTGATCGTCACCGGCCCACCGGCGCGGATCTGCTCATGGAATAGCGGCACCACTGAGCCGCGCGAGGCGAGCACGTTGCCGTAACGTACGCAGATGAAGCGCGTCTCCGGGCAGCGCAGGTTAGCCTGGATGAACACCCGCTCCTGAATTGCCTTGGTCATGCCCATCACATTGACGGGCTTGCACGCCTTGTCGGTAGAGATGCCGATCACCGTCTCCACCGGCAAGCGTAGCTCCTGGATGGCGCGGACGATGTTCTCCGGCCCGCCGATGTTGGTTTGCACTGCCTCATAGGGAAAGTACTCGCAGGCCGGCACCTGCTTGAGCGCGGCGGCGTTGAACACGACCTGGGCGTCGCGCAGCGCCCCGGCGACGGCGTGGTAGTCGCGCACATCGCCGATGCGAAAGTCTAGCAGTTGCTCGAAGTCGCGATAGATCACCTCATCGGTCGCGGCGCGGCGCTGCTGATAGGCCATGCGCAGCGCGTGTTGCTTGGCCTCATCGCGAGAGAAGACGGTAATGCGCCTGGGACGGCCCATCTCGCCGCCGAGCAGCCGCCGAATGAGCACCTGCCCCAGCGAGCCGGTGCCGCCGGTGACCAGGATGTGCTTGCCGTCAAGGGACGTGGCGCTCATACTGCGCTCTCCAGACGTCATAAGGTGTGGGGTCGGCAGCCAGCGCCGCGATCATCTCCTGCCAGCGCGGTGGTGGCTCGCCGGTGGCAGCGGCCAGGCGCGCCCCGCTCAGGGAGCGATCCAGCGGCGGCGGTGCGACCGGCTCGACGGTGATGTCGAGCCCCAGCGCATCGCGCACGCGGGTGAGCAGCTCCGCCTTGGTGATCGGCTCGGCGGCCACCTGGTACAGGCCGCTGAGCTGCGGGTACGACTCCAGCAGCCGGGCGATGAGGCGCGCCAGCGTCTCCGTGGTCACGCCCGTGTAGATATGGGTGGTGTAGCCCTGCACCCGCCCGCCGCCGCGATGGGAGAGGAACCACTCCAGCAGGCCGGCGCGGCGGACAAAGTCCCGGCCGATGATCGAGGTGCGCAGGGTCAGCGCGCCGGGGCGGTCCACCTCGCCCAGCAGCTTACTGCGGCCGTACAGGTCTACCGGGTCGGGCAGGTCTGCTTCCGATGAGGGGCCGCGCCGCCCGGAGAAGACGCAATCGGTAGAGACGTGCACCAGCCGCACGCCGGTGGCGGCGCACAGCTCCGCCAGCCGGTGGGGAAAGAGCGCGTTGACCGTGATAGAGGGGATGGGATCGCGGGCGGCATCGCGCTGCTTGATGATACCGATGCCATTGACGGCCGCCTCCGGCCGCGCAACGGCGAAGGCGCGCACCACCGAATCGAAGTCGCGCGCATCGACGCCGGAAATCACGCGCGGGCAGCCCGCGTACATCGGGTAGGCTGTCCAGGCGCCATCGGGCTGGCGAAAGGTCGCCCAGGTCTCGTGCTGGGCACTCAACACCTGAAATACCTTGTGCCCCAGCATCCCATCCCCGCCCAACACCAGCACCCGCATGTGACCGCCCTCGCACGTATCGTAACCCGGCATCCGGCAACCGGCATCTGCTCCCCTTGCCCTAACCCTGACGTTCGCGTAAGATATGGCCGCTTGGCGTGCCGCGTGAGGCGGGCGCGCGGAAGGAGACTCCATGGATTTTCGGGATAATGCGGAAGAGGCAGCATTCCGGCAGGAGGTTCAGACCTTCATCCGGAGCAACCTGCCCAAGGGCTACGGCACCTTCGGTGACGCCGAGCAGTTCGGTGGCCCGGAGACGCCGGACCGCGCGTCCTTCCTCAAGCAATGGATGAAGCAGCTCGCCGGCCGCGGCTGGATCGCCCCCCATTGGCCGAAGCAGTACGGTGGCGCGGGCATGACCCCGACCGAGCAATTCGTCTTCAACGAAGAAATGGCGCTCAACCGTGCCCCGGCGGGCGGCGGCTTCGGCGTGACTATGATCGGCCCCACCCTGATCCACTACGGCACCGACGAGCAGAAGGCCGAGCACCTGCCAGGCATCACCTCCGGCGATGTCGTCTGGTGCCAGGGCTACTCCGAGCCCGGCGCCGGCTCGGACCTGGCCTCACTCCAGACCCGCGCCGTGCGCGACGGTGACGACTACGTGCTCAACGGCCAGAAGATCTGGTCCTCCGGCGCCCACCGCGCCGACTGGATGTTCCTGCTGGCCCGCACCGACCCGGACGCCCCCAAGCACCGTGGCATCTCCATGCTGCTGATGCCGATGAAGACGCCGGGTATCAGCATTCAGCCGCTGGTCAACATGGCGGGCGACCACCACTTCAACCAGGAGTACTTCGACAACGTCCGCGTGCCGGTGAAAAACCGCGTGGGCGAGGAGAACCGCGGCTGGTATGTCGGCGCCACCCTGCTGGACTACGAGCGCTCCAACATCGGCTCCTCCATCACCCTGCGCCACACCGTCGATGACGTCACCAACTTCCTGCGCGAGGCTTCCTCGCAGGGGTCGGTCCCCATCCGTCTCAACAACACCGTCAAGGCCGAGCTGGCCGAGCGCGCCATCGAGGCGGATATCGCCCGGCTGTTCAGCTACCGCATCATCTCCATCCAGAAGCGCGGCGGCATCCCCAACTACGAAGCCTCCGTCAACAAGATGTTCCGCTCCG
>CAUJGQ010000136.1 GCA_963170165.1 Chloroflexota bacterium
CCGGGAACGCGGGTCCCGCACGCGGTCGTGACTCGCTGTCCGGTGTGCGGCGACGAGATGCGGATCACGCGGCTGCACTGCGAGGGGTGCGGCTCCGCGCTTGAGGGGCATTTTACACTTGGGCGGCTGCAACGGCTCACCCGCGAACAGGTGCAGTTCGTCGAGGTGTTCATCAAGTGCCGGGGCAAGATCAAGGACGTCGAAGAGGAGATCGGTGTCTCGTACCCCACGGTGGTGGCGCGGCTGAACGATGTCATTCAGGCAATGGGATTTGAGGTGCGGCAGGATGATGCCGCCGCCGCATCTCGCCGCCAGCAGGTCCTGGATGAACTAGCGGCGGGCGCCATCACGGCCACCGAGGCTGCCGCCCGCCTGCGCTCGGTATGACCCGCCCGCAAGAGGAGAGCCGCCCATGACTGGCATGGAACAAGAACGAACCTGGCCCCTGCCGCTGGCGGGCAGCACGGAGCTGGAAATCTCGTGCGGCACCATTCCCGTGTATCTCCAGCCGGTCGCCGGCGACGAGCTGCCAAGCCTGACCGTCAGCGGTCGCGACGCAGCCCAGGTGCACGTCGATGTCAACAGCTCAGCGGAGCGGGTGCGGGTGCGCCTGGCCATCCCGCACCGCACGATCGCCAACCTGATCGCTGGCGACACCCGTGCCATCGTCCGTGTGCCGGCGGCGGTCAGTGCCCGCGTCCGCGCCGAGGCGGGGGCGGTGGAGGCGCGCGACCTCGACGGTTGCCGCCTGGACCTTGCCGCCGATGCCGGCCGTGTGGCGCTGGACAACGTCCACGGCCGGCTGACGCTTGCTGCGGATGCCGGGCAGGTACACGGCGAGCGGGTTGGCGGCAGCCTCGATGTCCGCACCGACGCCGGCGCCGTCCGCCTGCACATCGATCAGCTGGGGCCGGGTGAACATCGGGTACGCACCGATGTCGGCTCCGTGAAGCTGGAGCTGGCGCCCGGGATTGCCGTGCGGATCGAGACGCGGAGCGGCATGGGCTCCGCCCGTTCGTCCTACCCCTCCACACCAGACGCTCCGGCCGTGCTCCGCGTGAGCACCGATGTCGGGTCGGTGCGGGTGCGGCCGGCCGGTGAGCATCCTGCTGACGGCCCCGCAGAGCCGGCGTGGGATCCGGCGATGTTCGGGCGGGGGCGGGGTATGCCGGTGCCGCCCATGCCACCGATGCCGCCTTTCCCGCCGGGGATGTTCACCCACCGCCGCCAGAGCCGGCCACAAGCGCCCCCGTCACCGCGTCCGCCCCGGCCCGAAGACGGCGAGATCGCCCGCGTGCTCCGCATGGTCGAGACCGGCGAACTGTCGGCCGCTGACGCCGAAGAGTTGATCAAAGCGCTCAACCACGAGTGACGGGCCAGCCACCCGGCTGGTGTCTGGCGCACGGCCACGGGTAACGAACGCGCCTGCTGCCCTGTCCCTTACAATAGGGACAACAACACGGGCGGGCAGGGAGCATGGCGACGACAAACGGCACCCCCTCGATTCCGTCTGCGCCTGCGACGGTGGCGGTGCTCACCCTGGGCTGCAAGCTCAATCAGGCCGAGTCCGAAGCAATCGCCCGCGACCTGCAACAGCGTGGACTGCGCGTGATTGACCGGCCCGTCAGTGCCGCCGCCTACATCATTAACACCTGCTCGGTGACGCATGTTGCCGACCGGAAGTCGCGCCACCTGGTGCGGCTGGCGCGGCGGCTGTCGCCGGATGCTGTCGTGGTGCTGACGGGCTGCTTCCCCGAAACGGCCGGAGTGGAGGCGGCGCGGGCGACGGGCGCCGATCTCGTCGTGCCCAGCCGCGACAAAGACACCGTCGTCACCGCACTCCTGGAGCGGCTCTCGGTTGCCGGCCCGCCGGCAGACGGCGCCGCACCGGGACTGCGTACCCGCGCATTCGTCAAGGCCCAGGAAGGCTGCAACGATGTCTGCGCGTTCTGCATTGTTCCCCGTACCCGCGGCCGGGAGCGCAGCATCCCCGTGGAGCAGGTGGTCGCAGCGGTCGCAGAGCGGGAGGCCGACGGTGTGCAGGAGGTGGTGATCACCGGCACCCAGCTGGGCGCGTACGGCCGCGACCTGGACGGCCTCCGCTACGGCCCGGCCGGGCTGATCCGCGCATTGCTGGCGGGGACGTCCATCCCGCGCATCCGCTTCTCGTCGCTGCAGCCGCAGGACATCACGCCGGAGCTGCTCGACCTGTGGGAGGACCCGCGGCTTTGCCGGCACTTCCATCTCGCGCTACAGAGCGGCAGCGATAGCGTGTTGCGGCGGATGCGGCGGCGATACACCATCGGCCGCTATCGAGGGGCACTGGAGCACATCCGCTCGCGCATCTCCGGCGCCGCCATCACCACGGATGTGATCGCCGGCTTCCCTGGGGAGACGGAGCAGGAGGCAAACGATTCGCTGGCGTTCTGCAGGGAGGCCGGCTTCGCCATGCTCCACGTCTTTCCCTACTCGCGGCGGCCGGGCACGCTGGCACATCTCCAGGGCGGCCATCTGCCGGAGCAGGTCAAGCGCGAGCGTCTATCCCGCCTGCTGGCGCTGGCAGAGGAATCAGCAGCCGCCTACCGCAGGGAAGCGCTGCAGCGCACGGCCGCTGTGCTCTGGGAGGACGTGAAGGCTGGCGCGGACGGCGTACCACTGTGGGAGGGGCTCACCGACACGTATGTACGTGTCTTTGCCAGGTCCACCGCGAACCTGCGCAACCGCATCCTGCCGGCGTACCTGTATGCGGAGGCCAGCGGTGGCCTCTGGGGGCAGCTGGATCTTCCGGCGCCGGAGCTGGGCGCCCAAGACCATGCAATCCCGCTGATGGTGGTGGGGCGGCGGTGAACGGTGTAAACGGCCGGGCCGGCGCGCTGCCGCAGCACCTGCAGGCGCTGGAGGCGATGCTGTTCGTGGCCGAAGGGCCGGCAGAACTTGCCGAGCTGGCGCGCGGGCTAGATCTCTCAATCGCGGTGGTCCGGGGCCTGCTCGATCAGCTTGACACGACGCTGGTCGGGCGCGGCATCCAGCTGCAGCGTCACGGCGCCCGTGCCCAACTGGTCACTGCCCCGGAGGCGGGCGCGGCCATCGAGCGGTTTCTCGGCGGGCGCAACGAGCAGCGGTTGTCGCATGCTGCCCTGGAGACACTGGCAATCGTTGCGTACAAGCAGCCGATCAGCCGCCCGCAGATCGAGGCGATCCGCGGGGTGGACTGCGCCCGGGCGCTGGCGACGCTGCGCGCCCGCGAGCTGGTGGAGGAGATCGGCCGGGCAGACGGCCCCGGCCGGCCGCTGCTGTTCGGCACCACCATGCGCTTTCTGGAGCACTTCGGCCTGCAACACCCTGGCGACCTGCCGCCACTGCCCGCATCGCTGCCCGCCGAACCGGAGGCCGGCCCATGACCGTTGGCGTGATGCTGATCCGCATCCGGCTGCCCAATGTGCACTCGCTCAAGGGCAAGCGGGGCGCTGTCAAATCCGTGATGGAACGGGTGCGGAACCGCTACAACGTCGCGGTCGCTGAAGTTGGTGACAACGATCGCTGGCAGTCGGCGCAGATCGGCGTGAGCTGTGTCAGCAACTCTGGCGCCCATGTCAATGAAGTGCTGGACAAGGTGGCGGACTTCATCGAGCAGGAGCGGCTCGACCTCGAAGTACTGGAGCGCGAGATCGAGATCCTGCACGTGCTGTAGTATCGCCCGGCGCCGCGGACGCGAAATGGCCACGACCCCGGTGGAGAGTCCGGGGTCGTGGCGAGGGGAGAGGAGAGGAGGATCGGCTGTTAGCAGGCGTATAGCATGGCGTCCATGGTGCGGAGCAGGGCATCCTGGTAGTCACGCATCGCCTCATCGGCGTTGGGGACGCTCTTGCCGCCGCGGCGGGTGAGTTCACGGTAATAGCGACCGAAGTTCTTCATGACGTGGGCTCCTCGGATTCGGGAGCGGAACGGCTCCCATGGGTACAGGCGGTTATGCGCCTGGTTGCTTGTGACTGACAGCACAATCGTAGCCGGGCACACGAGCGATGTCAAGTGATTGTGCACACTTTCACTGAGAAAACTGGCACAATCATGGCCAGGGCAAGCCGGCACGCCAGGCATCGCAGCGCCGGTCAACCGCCGGACGGGATGCGCAGGTGCCGGTCGAGGAACGCGCTCACCCGGTCCAGGTAGGCATCGGGCATGCGGAAGCGGGCCATGGCATGCGGCACGCCGGGCAGCGTCCATAGCTCGTGCGGGCCGGTGAGCGCCGCCTCCAGCTCCCGGGCGTGGTGATACGGGACCACGCCGTCAGCCGTGCCATGAATCAGCAGCACGGGGGTATACCGCAGCCGGCGGGCGGCGTCGATTGGCCGCACCGCATCGACCCGCGCCCGCGCCTGCCACTGGGCGCCGTGCAACGACACGGTGTACAGCAGCCGCCTGAGCGGTCCCAGGCCATGAAAGCGCCGGTCCACGGCGCCGCGCAACGTGGCGAAGGCGCTGTCTGCTACTACCGCGCTCACCTGCGGCGCGGCGGCCGCCGCTGTCAGCGCCACCGCGCCGCCCATTGAGATACCGGCCAGTGCCAGGCGGACATCCGCTCCCAGTTGCAGGCTCAGCCAGCGGAGCGCACCCACGACATCGCGCGGCTCGTAGTAGCCGATGCTGGTGTACCGGCCGCCACTGCGCCCGCAGCCGCGGAAGTCGAACAGCAGGACGTTGAATCCGCGGCATCGCAGGTCGAACCCTAGCGAGAGTGTCTCCTCGATGCCCCGCTGATAGCCATGACACAGCACGATGCCGGGGTCCGTGGCGCCTGCCCGGAGCAGCCAGCCATAGAGCGGCACACCGTCGCTGGCCGTGAACCGCACCTCCTGCACCAAGTCTGACTCGGGCGGCTCGATGATCACCCGCGGAGGGCAGATCCAGCGGCGGCTGATGCCGCAGAAGGCGGCCGCCGCGGCGACACCACTGAGTGCCGCCAGCCCTGCTGCCAGTGTGTAGCGCCGGCCCATGGCGGCTCAGCTCTGGTTGCGGGGCGGCGGCGGGGCCCCTGGTGCCGGCGCCGGACCGAGCACGTCACCAAACAGGTCATACGGCCCGGCGTCTGTCACACGCACCTGCACGAACGTACCCGGACGGGCGTGCCCGGCAGCCACGACCGTACCATCCACCTCTGGGGCATCACGGTAGGACCGGCCGGTCACGACCGGGCCGGGCAGGCGGCGGCGGCCACGGCCGGCGGGGGCGGTAACCCCTTCCACCAAAACGGTCAGCTCCCGGCCAATGAATGTGCGCTGTCGTTCGAGCGCAATCGGCTGTTGCGTCTCCATCACGCGCCGGCGGCGTTCGCGCTTGACCAGTTCCGATACCTGGCCGGGATGCGCGGCTGAGCGCGCCCGATCCTGCTGGGAGTAGGTGAAGACGCCGACATGGTCAAACCGGATCTCCCGCACGAAGGACAGCAGCTCCTCGAACTCAGCGTCGGTCTCACCGGGAAAGCCGGTGATCAGCGACGTGCGCAGGGCGATCTCCGGCATCGCTGCGCGGAGGGCGGCGATCATCTGCCGCACCATCGCCAGATTGGCCGGTCGGCGCATGCGCCGTAGCGTCGCCACCGACCCATGCTGCAGTGGTACGTCGAGGTATGGCGTCACTTGAGGCAGTGCGGCCATCGTCTCGATCAGCCGGCGGCTGACGCGGCCGGGGTAGGCGTACATTAGCCGCAGCCAGGCCGCGGGGACTGCCTCCGCCAGCGCCTCCAGCAGGTGCGGCAGCCCGTCGCGGACGCCGGTGTCCTCACCGTAGGCGGTGGAATCCTGGGCGACGAGTACCAGCTCGCGGGCGCCGCCGGCGTACAACCGCTGCGCCTCCTCAACAATGGCTGGGAGCGGCAGGCTGTAGAGCGGCCCCTTGATCTGCGGGATGATGCAGAAGGTGCACGGGGCGTTGCAGCCGTCGGAGATCTTGAGA
>CAUJGQ010000137.1 GCA_963170165.1 Chloroflexota bacterium
GACCTTCGAGGCCAGCCTGGCCAGCCTCGCCCCGCGCGGCATGCTGGTGTCGTACGGCGCGTCCAGCGGGCTGGTGCCGCCGGTGGACGTGCGCGAGCTGCAGAACCGCGGCTCGCTGTTCCTCACCCGCCCCAGCCTGGCGCACTACACCCTGACGCGGGCGGAGCTGGAGCAGCGCGCCGGCGACCTGTTCGCCGGGATGGCGGCGGGCCGGCTCGACGTCCGCATCGGCGCCGAGTACCCCCTGGCCCAGGCGGCCGGCGCCCACCGCGCCCTGGAGGGCCGCGAAACGACAGGCAAGGTGCTGCTGATCCCCTAACGCAGCACATCCGCCGGGCGGCGGAGCACGAGGAAGGGATTGGCGGGCCGTACCTCGTAGCCTGGATACTCCTGCTGCGCCGCCGCCACGGCCGCGCGATAGCGAGGATGGTCATCCTGCCACAGCGGGTGACGCAGAATTGCGATTCGCCCAGGCGTGCCGCGCTGGCGGATGACAGCGTGCAAACTGCCGAAGCGTGTGCTGCGCTCAAAACCGAGACCGGCAAGTGTGCGCATTACCGGAGAGCGCTCACCGTCAATCAGCGCGCGCCACGGATTGGGCCGTCCTTCCCAATCGGTCTCCAGATCAAGCAATTGCTCCAGCGGGCCGGTCTCGGATACGTGTCCGGCCAGCCGCGCCATGTCCAGCGCTAGCCGCCAGTCCAGCAAGGCATGGTAGGCCAGCCCCTGGAAGTCGCGCAGGCAACGGTTGCAGGAGGTATCACACTCGCTGCCATGTCCGGTTGGAGCGGTCCACTGGGCGGCAAGGGAATGTGAACGCACTGGGCGAGCGTGGTCGAGCAACCTTTCCAGGTCATCGGTCTGCCAAAGCTTGCTTGCGTATCCGGCGCCGTTGTCCAGCGTGTCACTGAGAAAGACCTGGCCCGTGCTTTTGCCACCCTCAACCACCGACCGGAACCCAGCCTGCAGCTCCAATGGGTCGACGTCGAGGTTGGTGGCCGCGGCCAGCCGCAGGAAGAAAGCGAATGAATACCACGCTGCCCGTCCCTCCACGGTCGTCGAGGGGGCAAACGTTCCGACTGGCCAGCGGGCAATGCTGGTGAGCAGTACATCGGTATGTCGCAGCGCCAGGAGCGCAACGTGATGGACGCCCCCGCTCGCACCCACGCTGGCTTTACTCGGGCCGGGCGTGCCCTCGGCGCCTGTCCCATCATCGAGCGCCACCCATAGGCCTACCTTCAGCTTGCCAGAGAGCTGCCCTCGCCGAAAGGCGAAACCGTGCTTGCCACCGTTGTCGTTGACCGAGAGGATGTCGTCGGTCAAGCGCAACACGCGGACGTTGCGGGTCTCGCGCTGCTCGACATCCTTAGCACTTGTGGCGATGCGCATCGTGGGTCGGGTGGCGCGGGGCGTCCACTCAAACGCCCCGTCAAAGTCCCGCGGCTGGAGGTCGGTGATGAAGCCCAGCGGCTCCCGCGCGTCCACCGCATGAAACTCCGTGGTCGCACCGCAGGCGGGGCAGCTGGTCAGCGCAAGCCGGCCATCGGCGTCGGTGGGAACGTCGGTCACGGCCTGGCAGTGCCGGCACATACCAGTGTGACGCGGATTCGTTTCAGGCAGGGGAGGCACAAACCCTTCATCACTTTGCGTGCCGCCTCGTGCGGGAAAGAGGCGCACCACGCCGGCGGCCGTATGCACCGCCTTATCGCGCACCGTCTCGGAGCCAGGAGCGAACTGGCCGATGGCGATGTCGAGCGGCCGGTCCACCGTACCCTGGCGGGCGTCCCAGCGGGTATACAGGAGACGGGCGCGGGTGGGGAAGCCAAACATCGGCAGCAAGCCGGCGTTCGCCAATTGCTCGCTTAGCGCATCATGGGCATAACGTGGGTCACTGACGGCCTGGCTGATTGCTGGAACGAGGTCCTCCCGCAGGCGGCGCAATTCGGCTGCGCGGAACGACGCGGCATCGGGAGCGTGTTCCCATCTGCTCTCCACGGTGAGCGTATCGAGTGTGCGCGTTGCCAGCGTGGCAGCATCCGCGCTTTCCAGCCATCGCTGTACCGCGTCTGCCCGCTTCGGCCAATCACGCGCACTGCCGAACTCACCATGCACGCTCGCACCGCCGGTTTCGGCAGCTTGCTCCCCGCCACTGCCGGCCCGGCCGGTGGCGAGAAACGCCTGCCGAAGCATCTCCTTGTTGAGTACGCGCCGGATGATCGCCTCGCTGCCCAGTTCCACGTACGGTGCGGGCGGCGGATCACCGGTGATGCTCTCCGGCCGCTCGAAGTAGAAGTCGTCATGGCTGCGGCTGCGGCAGTACGTGACCGTGAACGAGACGGCAGAGGTGCGGCGGCCGGCGCGGCCCGCACGCTGCTGGTAGTTGAAGCGGCGCGGCGGCATATTGGCGAGCAGCACGGCGTTGAGACCGCCGATATCGACGCCCGCCTCCATCGTGGTCGTGACGCTGAGCAGGTCGACGCCCTGAACCTTCGGGATTTCACCCGGGATGAAGATGTCTTGGAACCAGCGCTGGCGGCGGGCACGGTCATCTGGATCGGTTTGGCCGGTAAGCTCCTCGGCGTTCATCGGGAAGAAGCCGCGGTTTGGCCCTTCGGTGAGATCGGTGTAGTAGTCCATCTCGCGCGACGTCTGCGAAGCGACTAGCCGCTGGTCGTCACACTCTGGGCAAAACCCCGCATCCACCAGAAAGAACATGCCGCAGCGCGGGCAGCGAAAGCCGGGGCGCACCCCGTTGTATGCGGGGGGAGGCGGCTCCACAACCAGGTTATCGGGGTGCAGCACCAGACCGGAATCCGACGGCTGAAGGACGCCGGCCCGCTGCAATAGAGACGTCACTTCGGCAGGTTCGTGCCCGTGCTTCTTGATAGCCCTGCTGATCTTGGCTGGGGCGAGACGCTCATCCGCGCCTGGGGTCGTATAGCGGCTATAGACGTGTCTGCGCAGCAGGCCCAACTGGCGAATGACGACGTCGGCGGCAAGGAGCAGCGGTCTGTCTGCATCCGCAGCCACACGCATCCTGCCGAGCCCCAGGCCCTCCAAGGTGCGCGCCATGTGAGGGAACAACACCGCCATCAGATTGTCACTGAGCTGATCATCCATGCGCGCGAGGTGGCTACGCTGCGCATCGGTTGGGCCGGTGAGCCGTTCAGCCACGCCGTCTCGCCACCTGAAGACGGTATGCCACGGCCGGTGCTCAGTATCTTCGGCGCGGTAGTTCTTGGCAGCGAACGAGGCGCCCCCGGGGCACATCCCCAACGCCAGCAGTTCTTCGCGTGTGCGAGCACGGAGATCGCGGAAGGGGACACCCTCGCCATAGCCAGCCAGCATCTGCTGCCAGGCAGCGGCGGATTCATCATTGAGCGGCCGCATACCCGCGAGCCAGGCCACTGCCTCCATGGCGACACCGTCGCGCTCCTGGGCGCTCAGCCAGCGCTGCGCGCGCTTGTCATCGCCAGTTCGCGGAACTGCCGTGTCAGCGGCTAACTGCGGATTGAGGCGTTCGATTTCAGACCGCCGCGCTGGGCTCACCTCTGCCAGCCGTACACGCAGAAAGCCCGCCAGATCACCCCAATAGTCATCGAGCGTGCGAAGAAAGGCCAGACGCGTCATGTCCAGCACGTGGTCGCGTTCCATGCCGGCCGCGAGTTTGGCTGCGTCCTGGCGGCTATCAGAGAAGATGACCAACTTGCGCTTGGCCTCACCGCGCTCGGCGTCGCCCGTCATCTCACGCAGCAGCGCGGCGGCCAGCACCTGCGCGCCCTTCTGGAATCCGATGCGATGGTTGCGCAGAGGTGCGGGGAACGTTGTGCGTCGCAGGTAGTTGGCATCACACCGCGGGCACTTGCTTGGCACCGCCGGCGCCTCGTGCGCACCATGCCCTGTGACTTTGTACAGCCACCCAGGAACGTCGTTGGTTTGGAGCGGTGTGGCATCCGAACGGAGCAGGCCGGTGCGGAAATCGAGCTTGGCCGTCACCCATTCGTGCTTCTGCCCTTTGAAATTCCAGTCAGGATCAGCCGGTGCTGCGTACGGTTGCTGGTCCCGTGGTTGTGGCCAAAAGACCGCGTACTGTTCATGCGTGCGGTTGAGCGCCACCTGGTCCGGCACCCCTTCGAGATCGGGCTGGTCCGGGGTGAGAAACCGGGCAATCCCGGACGATGACTTGTAGCCTCCCAGAAAGAGGTCGCCGCAGACTTCGCAGACGATCAGGTCCAGCACCCGCGCGCCGCAGGCGCAGGTAAGCCGGTGGGACGCATGGAGCGCACCGATCGGTGGCTGGTCTGCCTGCCCGGTCTCGCCACGTCCACTCTGATCGGCATCACCCCTCGCGTCCCGGCTGGTGCAATCCGGGTTGCAGCAGGCCCACAGGTTGTTGAGGTTGCGGAAGAATAGGTGGCCGCGTACCGGTTGAGGGGAGCGTCCTGTCTCAGGCAGCCGCGCCATACCCAGCGCCAGCAGCATCCCGCGCAGCGCGTCCGATGCCGGTGCGCCGGCGGGCCGGGTGCGCGCCGCCTCGGGAAACAGGCGGGCATCAAGGTCGGTAATGCGCGTTGCGCGCACGCCGGCCGGGGAATCATCATCGCGGCCGCGGGCGGCGTCGCGCAGCGCCTCAGGAACGCCGGCCGCAACAAGCGCCGCGGCCAGTGCTGCTGGTGGGTTGCCGTCAGCACCGGCCCGCTGTGTCGTGCCGCGCAGCCGTGCCGCCAGCGTTGCCAACTGCGCCTGCACCGCCGCATCAGCAGGGTCGGGCGAGCCGCTGCTCCAATCGGGCTGCACTGCGGCGGCGAAGTCAGCGAATGGCCCGGTCAGCGGGACGACAACGGCACGGGCGCCGTGGGCCGGCTCAATCTGTGGCGTGGCAATGAAGGCGAACCGCCGGGGGTCTCGGCCAAAGAACTCACGCAGGAACCGCCGGCCGCGATCATCGTCCTCCAGACTGGCGGTCGTGGTGAGGATGCGCAGCCGCTCCGAATCTGCCGTCAGCCCCAGCCGCTGGAGCAGCAGGCGCAGAATGTACGCTACCTCGGTGCCCGGCGTACCGCGATAAGTGTGCAACTCGTCCACGATCAGGAAGAAGCGACGCTCCGGGTGTGCCGGATCGTGCAGCCACTCCCGCGTCTTAGCGAAGATGCCGTCCTCGATACCGCGCATCAGCATGATGTTGAGCATCGAGTAGTTCGTGATCAGGATATCCGGCGGCGTCTCCTGCATATCCCAGCGCGACCACATCTCGCCCCCGTCCGGCCGCGGGAAGTAGAACCGGGCGTCAGGGTCAGCCTCGGAGTTAATTTCCAGCCCGCGCAGCACAGCGTCATGCTGCTGGGCAAGCTCGCGCAGGTGCTTGCGCAGTTCATCGCGGCGCTGCGGCTCCTCCCGGCCGGGGACAGGCGTGAGGCCGGTATAGCGGCCAAAGGTGATGCGGTTACCGCCGCGCTCGCGGTCCAGCCAGGCGTGGGTCTCGTCGCTGTCCAGCGCCTTGCGCAGCCGCCGGAGCTGGTCCTCCACCAGCGCGTTGAGTGGGTAGAGCACGAGCGCGCGCACCGCCGCCGGGCGGGTGACGTGCGCCCATTGGGAGAGGCGCTCCCCGCGGTCATCCTTCCACCAGTCGTGGTGCGAGGGCGGACGTCCAGCGGGCGCCCAGCCGGCAGATTCGCGGGCGAGCTGGCCAAACAGCGGTAGCAGGAAGCTCTCGGTCTTGCCGGAGCCAGTGCCGGTGGTGACCACGAGGTCCTTGTCATCCTCCAGCACCGCCCGTAGCGCCGCGAGCTGGTGGTCAAACAGTGGCGTTTCGGGCGGCAGCAGCCCGCGGCCCAGCGCGGCCATCCCCTGGTAGTGCGCCGGCAGCCGCCGCTCGGCCGCTTCCAGTGTCAGGCCCTCGGTCGTGGGGTAGATCGGGACGGGCTCCACCAGTGGCGGGCGGCTGATGGTGCCCTCGCGGCGCAGCAACACCTCCCGCTCGCGCGCCAGCGCGTCAGAGCGCAGAGGGAATGCACTGCGGATGTACAGCTCGTACAGGCGATTGAGGCGCTGGTGTGCCCCCAGCACGTCATGCATGCCCTAGCCCTGCCGTTGCACGTCAAGCTGCGCCTTGGCCGCGAGCGACTCCAGCAGCGGCGGTGTCACGCCAGCATAGATCAGCCATTCCTTGCGCCGCTCTGGAAGCAGGCCGCTGGCTAGCACCAGCGCCCGCTCATACACCTCGGGCAAACGGCGGTCCGCCAGTAGTGCCAGCTCGCGGTTAGTCTCGTTGTAGCCGGCGGGCGCAGGGCCATCCGCATGAAGCTGGCCGGCATAGCGCAAGCCGTACCAATCGCCCCGCCGCCAGCAGCCCGCGGCGTCACGATAGAAGGTCTGTGTCCCTCCGGACCCACGACCGCGGCCGTTGCCGTCCTCGGTGGACAGTTCATACAACCCCGGCACGTCTGCGGTTGCGGTGTCGATGAATCCGTCGACGCCCCAGCGCCGCATCCTGTAGGAATGGGGGCGCACACCGGGCACCTCTGGCAACAACGCCACCCAGCCATCGATATCCGGCAGCAGCCGCGCTAGGTCCAGCGCCGCCGTGGTCACATGTGTGCAGGTCAGGCCCGCGGCCAGGAGATGAGCGCCATCGAGATCTCGTGCCATGACCACAGACGGGGCATCGCCGAAGGGCTGCGGCTGCGAGATCACGCTGCCGGCCTCATGCAGCGCCTGGACAGTGGCCGGCGTGCGCGCCCCGCACAGCACATAGGCCGGCTCCCCCTCCGCCGTGGTGACGCGCGTGAGGACGGAGGGAGCGATGGACCATCTCGCTCCATCGGCCGAGGTTTCCACGTGGCCGAGCAGGCGCAGGCGGCGCAGCACTCGCCGGCTTTCCCCGTCCGCGCCTGTGATCCCCAGGGCTGAGCAGGCGCTCTGGAAGGCCGTCATCCCGCCGGTTCCCATCGCTGTCAGCCAGTGCAGCAATCGGTCATAGTTGACGGTACGGTCAAGGAAGCCGCTGGTGTCATCCGCGCCGTCGCGGCCCTGCCCGCCTACCTCCAGCGCACCGAAGGGATCTTCGGGACGCGGGCGGGTGAGGCGGCGGAAGCTAATGGTACGCGCGTAGTCGGCGGTGTCGACCTCAGCACCCATCCACGATCGCAGTTCCTTGACCGCGAAGACCTTCGGCCGCCCATCAGCGTCGTGAAGCGGTTGACCGAGAAAACCTGGCTGCAGCAGGATCGAAGCGCCTAGGGGGAACTCTCCTGGCGCGGCGCCATCAAACGCCACGCCGATATAGCACTCGGAGTGGTACCTGCCGGGGATCGGCCGCTGGAAGCACATGCGTGGCACGACCGCGCCGAGCCGGTTGACCTTGATCGCCTGCTTCAGTTTCTCAGCCTTGACAGTCGCTTTACCCACAGAGGGAAACACCGCGTACCACCGCTGTGGTTTGGTGGGAGCCGTCGCGCCTGTGGTCGCCGTCATGGTGTGTCCTCCGATTGCGATGTCACCAACGCGCCGCGCACCTGCCCGCCGGGGAAGGCCAGCGCTGCTGTGTTCGCCGCGTCGGTATCGAGGTCCGCTGCCGTGAGCGCGGCCCAGGTGGTGATGCGCACCAGCCGCTGACCAAACTGCCCGGCGGCGCTGGCCTGCACCAGGTAGTCGCCGGGACCGAATTTCTCCCATGCAGGGGTGAACTGCACGCCCGTCCGCTGTTTCAGGGGCGGCGCCATCGCCGTACTGGCCCCAACACGAAAGACTTCAACGTCTACGTCCTGGTCAAAGCCCCGCACGGTGATGGCCGGGCCAAACTCAGCCAGCCACGCTGGGGGTTTGGCGACACGCAGGCCACCTACGGCGGTAATGGTGAGTGTGGCGGTCGCTGGGCGCAGGGCGTCCCACAGATCTTCACTCTCAATAAAGGTGCTGGACCACGCCTCGGAGACAGCCATGCAACCATGCAACTCCGCCCAGCCCTCAAACACCGGCACCGGCTCTCCATCCCAACGGAACAGCCCTTCACTCCTTAACTGATCCAGTTGCTCCTGCAGGGCAGTGCGGTAGAGCAGGATGAAGGGCATACCGAGCGGCGGCGGCCCCCATGTCGCATAGTTACCGTATTCAGGGTCGTCGGGGTCCGGCTGCAGCAGCCAGAAGTCCCGCGCGGGCAGCAGCAGCGCGGCAGCCCCCGCCACGCCAGAGAGCGGGAAGCGGGCGCCGTGCTCCAAATCGCCCTCCGTCACCGCATCGAGCGGGCCGAACCAGCCTGGCCGCTCCTGGCGCAAGGGATGCTGGCGGCCCGCCTGGTCCACCACAGCGTCAACCGCGTGCCAGCGCCGGGGTTCCCGGGGATAGATGTGGTAGCACGTTTCGCCGAAGATGGGGTCTTCGACGCGGTACAGCCCGGCGCGGATCATGCCCGTGTCATCCTGGTCGAGGGCGCGTCCGTTCTCCCTGGCGCCTGTTGCCGTCACGGGGCTGCGCCGCCACTCGTCGTACACCTCAGCAATTGCCTCGGCCAACGCTTGCATCCGGCCGCCGCGTTCGGCTAGTAACCCGCTAAGGTGCTTGCCCAGACCTGCAGTCATGCCGCGCACTCGCGACAGCAACCGATCCGGATCCCATGGCTCGCGCCAGCCGTGCTCCTGAAACTGCCGCCGTAG